>JAZQXK010000121.1:0-6035 GCA_045632785.1 Faecousia sp. | reverse complement strand
GTAGGGCGGGGGCATGCCCCCGCCGGGCAGTATCGAAATTGTTGCACCGATTTTTAAGGCAAAACCCTTCGTTTCCCGTGTTATCGGCAATGCCTATCAAGGAATTGGTGCCCGGCTGGGGCATGCCCCAGCCCTACAATGAGGTTCCCTAAACTGCCCGATAAACCAAAATTTACGCTCTAACTGCCCTATACAAGCCGCAGCCTACAGGCCATTATACCAAGGAACGCCCTTTAAGTCAAAAGAAAGTGCAAATATTTTCAAAAAAACCGATTTCTTCCTGCTGCTTTTCCCAAACGCCTGAAATTGCTGAAAATGCCTTGGGAAATTCGGCAAAGCTGTCTGGATTTGCTAAGGAAAAGCCGGATTGAAAATCCCCGGTTTCGACATATTAGATAGTGCGCACCGGGCGCAAAGAAAGGGTGAAGGTATGAAAAAACTGGGAATTTATTTTATGATTTTAATACTTGCCATGGGGCTTCTCAGCTCTACAGTTTTGGGTGCGGATGTGCTGATTCCTGTAGGCAGAACGGTTGGCTTGGAGCTGGATGCCAGAGGGGTGAGCATTGCAGACTTTGACCGGGAGCTGGGGCAGACTGCCCGGGAAGCGGGGCTAAAGGTGGGGGACACCATTATAAAAGTAAACGGACGGCCCATAAATTCTGTGCAGGAGCTGCGGCAGGAGGCAGAAAAAGCGGAAGGGGCACTGGTTCTGACTGTCCTGCGGGGGGATAAGGAGAAATCTTTTACCCTGACCCCTACGGCAGTTTCCGGGAGTAAGCGGCTGGGGCTATATGTCCGTGAGGGGATCACCGGCATCGGCACTGTAACCTATTATGACCCGGCAAAGGGCAGCTTCGGGGCACTGGGTCACGGAGTAAAGAGCCCCAGAGGGGATCTGCTGCCCATGGAAGTGGGGAAGGCACTGGAAGCGGAGGTCATTGAGATTAAAAAAGGGAAGGCCGGTGAGCCGGGGCAGCTCAAAGGGGCTTTCCAAAGGGAAAATGTTTTAGGCAAGGTGGAAAAGAACACGGACTGCGGTGTCTTTGGGAAATCCTCCTGCGGTTGGTCGGGGATCCCTTTGCCTGTGGGCGAGCCGGAGGATGTGCATACCGGCAAGGCGGTGATCCTGTCTGACTTGGCAGGGGACGGGGTTCAGGAGTATGCTGTGGAGATCACCAAGGTCTATGGAGGCAGGAACGGACAGGGGAGAAATATGCTCCTGCGGGTCACTGATCCAGTGCTGCTGGAAAAGACTGGGGGCATTGTGCAGGGGATGTCCGGCTCACCAATTATACAGGACGGAAAACTGGTTGGCGCGGTGACCCATGTTCTTGTGAATGACCCCACAACGGGATATGGTATCTTCATTGAAAATATGTTAGATGCTACCGCATAAATGTAGGGAACGACCTATGTGTCGTTCCCTTTGGTTATGTATTATTTCGGAACGGCACGCAGGCCGTTCCCTACGGTTTTTCGTGCATCATGATCCATTTGGCAGGATTATTTTCGATGTATTCCCAAATCTCGTTGTAATCCTGCTGATTGCGAATGACATGATCATAATAGGATTTCTGCCACAGCTTGCCATCAAAAGGCGTTAATGTGCCATTTTTTACACCCCGGATATATTCATTGGTGGTCATGGTTTTGAAAAAATGCATCACATCCGGTAAGGAACAGCCTGCGTATTGTTCCTTGATCGTTACAATCAAATGTAAATGATCCGGCATCACCGCATATTTGTCGATTGTAATATCTGGGAATTTGTTTTCCGTCTCCCGAATCCATTTATGAATAATCAAATTTCCCTTCGTAGGGCACGGCCTGTGTGCCGTGCTGTTATCCGGAACGACACATAGGTCGTTCCCTACGGGCGTTTCCATCTCAAACAACCGGGCACGGTTATGGGTACACAAAGTCACAAAATACGATCCCTCTTGGCTGTAATCGTAACCGGCTATTCTGTTCGGTTTTCTGTTAGGCTTTTCCATATTAATCACCATATGTAATCTTATCATACCATCCGTGTTAATTCAACCGCCCGCTTTTTGTTGCCAATCTGACCGCCGTGTGATATGATAAAAGAAAAGGGTGGTGAGATATATGAGAAACGACGCATCAACCCAAATAATCAAACAGCTATGCAAAGATATATTACTACCGATTGGCGTTTTTCAAAAAGGTACTTCCAGAATATATATTGATGATAACGGCTACTTTTTTACTGTGATTGAGTTTCAACCCTCGGCGTATGCTAAAGGAACACACTTGAATATAGCACTTCATTTTCTGTGGAACAAGAGGGATTATATTTCCTTCGATTTTCCTTTTGAAAGCCGGGTCAAGAGCTTCGTTGAATATCAGAATGACGAGCAGTTTGCCCGCGAAGTTATAAAATACGTCCAAGAAGCCTCCGAGCAGGTGTTGTTTTACCGGAAGCTGCAGGATATTGCAACTGCAAAATCATATATGAAGAAATGGCTGCGAAAATACAAAGGAAATCCTCGGATCGATGAACTGAATACGATCAACCATTTAGACGATGAAGAAGTATTGCAAAAGATCAAGCAGACCCGTGCTTTTTGGCGCAGCAAACCATCTATGAAAAAGATGAAGAATTATGACGTTGAAGAATTATGACGTTTTTGATAATTGATAACAAAAGCCTCCGGTTACCCGGAGGTTTTTGCTATGCAGAAAGGAAAACCGACGGTCCGGCAAATATTAGAATCTGTCGAAAAAGCAAGAAAATTTAAAAGACTCCTTTTTCGACAATTCATCTATGTCAACTTAGGGATTCTGGTTGATCTATGTAAAAACCTCCTTTTTTGCGTATTTTTGGATAAAAACGCAATTTTTCTGCAAATTTCTTTTGTCCCTTACTTGACATCCGCGTGTCCGGCTCGCCCATCATTCAGGACGGAAAACTGGTTGGCGCGGTGACCCATGTGCTTGTGAATGATCCCACCACCGGATATGGCATTTTTATTGAAAATATGTTAGATGCAGCAGCATAAAGGAAAAAGGCACACAATGTGTGCCTTTTTCCTAATCATTGATTGAATCCACGATAAACTGCGCCAAACTTGGCCATTGCTCAGTAATTTCGGGCGTTTCATGGCTGAACCGAATCACCGCACCATCCTGTAATAGTAAAACCCAATCGCCGTTGGCACAAGTACAAATCACAAAGCCATCCGGCTTGGCTTCCAACAACTCTTCCTTTTCCAGTAAATTGTAGAATTCTTTTGTTTCTGCAACAGATTCATCAACAGAAAGCAGTTTGTATTCATCCGACAAGTAGCCGCCGTTGGCAATCAAATAATACGGCAGTATAGGCGCGTGCTTTGTTTCAAACAGAGCCTCTGCTTTGACCTTTGACAGCTTTTTGCCGAAGTCCTCCTTTCGGTCGGCCTTGGCCTTACGCAAAATCTTTAATGCATCTTTTTCGGAAACTTGCCATATAGGTCGCTTTTTCTTTTTCAACACTTCACAATCCAACAGACTTTGCTCCATATATTCTCTCGTAGGCCGGGGGCAGTCGCTTGTTGACCGCATAGTATACCCGGATGGAATAACATCAAGCACCGGAACTGGCTTTAACGCGCCTGCAGGGATTGCCTTTTCTTGCAAAAGCCTCTGCGCCGCATCTTTATGAATAAGGACCTGATATAGTCCACAGCAGGAAAATGTTCTTGGGATATAGGCATAGGCAATTCCGCCGGCAGGCATATCCTCTTTTCTGTAGCAATATGGCAAATTCAGCTGTGTCCATTTGTCGAATACTTCGCCCAATTGCGGTAACCAGCCTCCGTCAGCCCCGAGCTTGCGCAGATCTTGGTTTTTTAGATCCCAAGCTACCGCAACCTGCGGAATTCGCTCCGTGCCAAAAATCTCAAAATACTGTTGAGCAGCGTATTTCCCCGTATCTTTTGCCCAGCAAAAATCCAAGCCTGTCATTTCACTTTCGCGGTACGCAGAATAAAAGCGCTCCGGTACATACAGACTTCCACCCCAGCTTTTGGGAGCAACCGACAGTTCCCGATACGCTTTCATGCTGCAAATCTTTACTGTACCCCCGTCTTGCGAAGGAACGCTTATATACTCTCCAAAGGTATTATCTTTAAAATCGGCTCCATCTATTTCAAACCAATCTGTATCAAAGTCTGTATACTCTCTGGTATATAACCCGAGGGCAGTCCAACCGTTCTCTTTGCAGAAAGCTACAATTTTCTCCAGAATTGCATCCGCCTGGGGGTCGTCCCATCTTAAATTGCTCCATCCCACGCAATCACATTTCTTTCCTAAGGAATGGACGAAAGCGATATTCTCCCGGAACTTTTCGTCCTGGTTGTGAATCGTTGTGCCGGGTTTATCCAGAATCCAATGCACATCTTCAATGTATTTCATTGGTACACCCCCACGTGTTGTTTATATTTATTATACATGACGGATTTTGTTTTTGCAATATGAGCGTGAGGCACTTGCGCACCCCAAAATCAGAATTTGTCGAAACCGCGAGAAGTCTTAAAATACGGTATTTTCGACACTTCATCTATGTCAACTAAGGGATTCTGGTTGATCTATGTAAAAACCTCCTTTTTTGCGTATTTTTGGATGAAAACGCAATTTTTCTGCAAATTTCTTTTGTCCCCTACTTGACATCAGCGTGTCCGGCTCACCAATTATACAGGACGGTAGGCTCATCGGGGCGGTAACTCATGTGCTGGTCAACAGCCCGGATACGGGGTACGGGATTTTTATTGAAAATATGGTGGATGCGGCGGGATAAAGTTTCGACAGGGGCAGGAAAGCCCCTGTCATTTTTTGCAGCTTCGTGATATAATAAGAAAAAACCAAAAGGAGAACCGCAGTATGGCAAATAATCGCCTTTGGGGCAAGACCATGGTTGCTCTGGGAGATTCCCTCTTTCACGGCAATCTGGATTGTCAGGGAAATACATGGCTTGAACTGGTGGCACAGCGAAACCAAATGACCCTTTATAATTACGGGCAGAACGGCAATCCTGTGGCGGTGCAGCACACGGAGCAGCAGGCGTTGCCGCCTATGTGCATCCGCTATGCCCATATGGTGGAGGGGGCCGATTATGTGGTCGTCCTGGGCGGTGCCAACGACAAGCGTCTGAATGTCCCTCTGGGCGATCTGGATTCCTCATCCCCGGAGACCTTTTGCGGCGCACTGAACATCCTCCTTGCAGGACTTACCCAAAAATATCCCAGGGCACGCATATTGTTTATGACCAACTACAACCGCTGGCCGGGAGAAAACCAAATCGGGCTTTCGGATCTGGACTATGTGGAAGCCATGAAGCAGGTGTGCGGCAAATGGTCGATCCCTTGCTTTGACAATTACCGCAACTGCGGCATTTTCTTTCAAAATCCTGCCCATGCAGCATGGATGGACGAGGGAATTGTGCGGGGCGATGGGCCAAACCGGCACTTCTCAGCCCAGGCATACCAATGGTTGTCCTATAAATACGAAACGATACTGGCATCCTTGTAAGAACTCTTTGCGAAGCAAGCGTCCCTGTGTACCAAGACCCATTTTCTTGCCAATCTTGCTGCTTGGTGATAGGATAAAAAAGGGTCATGCCCAACACCAAACCTTCAGCAAAGAG
This sequence comes from Faecousia sp., assembly GCA_045632785.1. Lineage (GTDB taxonomy): Bacteria > Bacillota > Clostridia > Oscillospirales > Oscillospiraceae > Faecousia. Next base: position 391 of record JAZQXK010000121.1, on the reverse strand, counting down.
GAAACAATCTATGATACAGGAAGCGATACACCGCATCCGGCAGATGGAGCAGTACCTGGATACCCTACGGGAAGCGATGAACGCAAGCCCCCATGGGTTCTTGGAGGATGATGCCTTGCGGGAAATGCTTTCGGTCTTGACCCGGTATTATGAGGACGGGCTGTGGCTACAGGACTATGCGCTGGACGAGAAGGGCCTTTTACCCCAGGATTTGAAGCGTGGGGTGCTGGCAGAGGATACCCTTTATAACTTCCTTGACGAGGTCAGAAGTTGACCGGAGCAAAAAGCGGTTCTTTTTGGGAAAAATCCAACTCTACTGCCCCTAAACTGCCGGTCGAGAGCGGTAAACTTCCGGTTGGTTGAGTTTTTTGGAGGCCAGTGATACAGTAAC
>JAZQXK010000120.1:0-8179 GCA_045632785.1 Faecousia sp. | reverse complement strand
AATTTCCGCTCTAGTTAGCATTTTGGCGAAATCGAACTGCCCTAGGCAATCCCTCCGGCTCGCCTTCGGCGACCCACCTCCCTTTACACAAGGGAGGCTTTGGTGCCCAGCAACCTTAGAAAGATAAACCAAAATTTACAGGCACAAATTGCACCCTCGGGGTGCATGGAAAGCGCCAACCAACACCGGAAAAAATAACCTGTAAAAATGTCCATATTCCCTCTTGACAGCACCCCTTAGCATATGTATAATAAAACCAACAATTGTTAAGAAAATTTAGCAAAAGTTAGGAGGTCAACCCATGACACAAAGAGAGCGGCAAGTCCTCCAGGCTATTGGAGAGAATCCCATGATCTCTCAGCAAGACTTGGCAGACAAGCTGGGTCTGACCCGCTCCGCTGTTGCGGTGCATATTTCCAACCTGATGAAAAAGGGGCACATTGCCGGAAAGGGCTATGTTCTGCGCACAGGCAGCTACGCTGTCGTGGTGGGCGGCTGCAATATGGACATCGGCGGTCAGAGCTTTACAGAGCTGGTAAGTGAAGATTCCAACCCCGGCACTGTCCGTATGAGCCCTGGCGGCGTGGGCCGCAACATTGCCAATAATCTGGCTCTTTTGGGTGTGGATGTGCGGATGCTTACCGCTCTGGGAGATGACCTCTACGGCAAGCAGATTGCCGCCTCCTGCGCCGAGCAGGGGATCGACCTGAGCTGCGCCCTCCGTGTGCCGGACAAGGCCACCTCTACTTACCTTTACATTGCCGACCACCGGGGAGACATGGCTCTGGCGGTTTCCGATATGCGGGTCTGCGACGAAATTACCCCTGCCTATCTGGAAAAGCATCAGGGGCTTTTGTCCAATGCCCAGGTGATCGTGGCAGATACCAACATCCCGGCAGAATCTCTGGAATACCTGGCAAACTGCTGTGCAGTCCCTCTGTTCTGCGATCCGGTATCCACCAAGAAGGCCGAAAAGCTGCGTCCCATCCTCTCCAAGATCCATACCCTGAAGCCCAATCTTCTGGAAGCGGAGCTTCTGTCCGGAGTGAAGATCGAAAAAGAAGCGGACATTGAAAAAGCGGCTGACAGACTTTTTGAAATGGGTGTCCACCGGTTGTTTATCTCCCTGGGCGCCAAGGGTGTCTATGCCGCAACGAAAGAGGAGCGGCTTCGCATCCCCAATCTTCCAGTAAATCCTTTGAATACCACAGGCTGCGGCGATTCCTTCATGGCTGCCCTGGCCTGGGCCTACTTGGAAGGCACAGATCTGGAAGAATCGGCTGTAGCGGGCCTTGCTGCCGCTGGGATCACCATGGAAAGCCCCCATGCCATCAACCCCGCCATGAGTGCAGACAGCCTCCGCGCCCGCATGGCTGACCGTATGAAATAAAAAGAAAATCAAAAATTTATGAATAGAAAGGCGTAACGATTATGAACATGAACAAGTATCTGGATGTCAACCCCGAAGTAGCCGCCGCCATCGCAGAGGGCAAGCCTGTTGTCGCTCTGGAATCCACCATTATTTCCCACGGTATGCCCTATCCCCAGAATGTGGAAACTGCCCTGAAGGTGGAAGCCATCATCCGTGAGGCCGGTGCTGTTCCCGCTACCATCGCTATCATCGGCGGCCGCCTGAAGGCCGGCCTGACCGCAGAGGAGATCGAGTACTTCGGCAAGAAGGGTCTGGGCATTGCCAAGGCTTCCCGCCGTGACCTGGCTGTTCTGTGCGCCAGAGGGGAAGACGGCGCTACCACCGTTACCACCACTATGATCATTGCCCACATGGCCGGCATCAAGATCTTTGCTACCGGCGGCATCGGCGGTGTGCATCGTGGCGCTGAGACCACCATGGACATCTCAGCCGACCTGGAAGAGCTGGGCCAGACCCCTGTTATGGTCGTCTGCGCCGGTGCCAAGAGCATTCTGGATCTGGGCCTGACTCTGGAATATCTGGAGACCAAGGGCGTTCCCGTTCTGGGCTACGGCACCGACAAGCTCCCCGCTTTCTACACCCGCACCTCCAACTTCGGTGTTGACTACCGTGTAGACACCCCCGAGGAGCTGGCTGCTACCCTGAAGGCTCACAACGACCTGGGCATGAAGTCCGGTATGCTGGTTGCCAACCCCATCCCCGAGGAGTTCTCCATGGATCCCGCTGTGATCAACAAGGCTATCGATGATGCCGTTGCTGAGTGCGTGGCAAAGGGCATCTCCGGCAAGGAGACCACTCCCTTCCTGCTGGCCCGCATTGCAGAGATCACCGGTGGCAACTCCCTGGCTTCCAACATCGAGCTGGTATTCAACAATGCCCGTCTGGCTGCCCAGACCGCTATTGCTTACAGCAAGATGAACTAATCGAAAAAACCCAAAAACCGCACCTTAGAGGGGACTATATCAGTTCCTCTGAGGTGCGGTCTTTTGATCTTATTTATTCTTCTCATGCAGGATAGGCAGCACCTCTTCCAGTGCCTTCATTTCCTGCCAGGATTTATAGTTCCATTCCCAGAAGGACAGCTTTTCCATGGTAAAGGTGCCGTCCTCATTTACGGTATAGGTGTAGCTGTTAAAGTGTTCCTCGGTGCTGACGCGATAAGTCAGATACTTCCTTGCTTTCTCCACCACCTCGGGGTCATCATCTGCCAAAAGCTGAATCAAATAAGGGGTTCCGCTGCCGCCCACAGAATAAACGGTTGTCACATCAATGGTTTCCAGCTTTCCGGTCTGGTAAGCATTTACATTATACCGGGCGACCACAGTGCCCACATCAAAGAAGCCTGTGAGCAGCAAGGCCGCAAGACCTGCTGTGACGATCACCTTCATGTAGGGGAATTTGGGCTTCAGAAGCCAGATACCTACAGCAATAAAGGCCACTGCCAGGAATACCATGAACACGGAGGTATAGATCCGCTTGGGGGTTAGGCCGTAAGTGCCGATATACAGGGCCATTTTGGAGGCAGAGGTTGCCACCAGAACCAGAGAAAACAGACACACGAACAGGCTTAAAAGACGGATGGGGAGGGTGAGCTTGCCCTCGTTCTTTTTTACCAGAATGCAGGCACTTGCCAAAATACCCAGATTCAGGGCGCACATACGGCACATTTCGAAGAAGCCACGGCGGGCATATTCGGCAGTGGTGAAGCCATCGGGCAGAAGCCCTGCGAAGCCGCTGAAGAAGTAGGCAAGCTGAGAGAACAGATACAGAAGGAAGATGGCACTGATTACAGCCAGGGCAGTGGTAATAGTGCCGGTGGAAAGAGAACCCTTGTAGGGAAATACCTTCTTTTCCTGTCCTTCAATGCGGCGCAGGGTCAAAGAACGGCTGAATCGGGGAATGGCGAAGAGGATGCCCAGAAGCACGGAGGCAATGAGAATGCCTGTGTCCTCTCCGGAGAATTTGTCCATCAGTCCTTCAAAGGCGGCATCAGCCTTCATCAGAAGGGGAATAATCATCAGAAGAAGGGGGACGGAAATGGCCAGACCCAGAAGCACAGAGCCGGTTTTCCGCTTTTCCAGACCTGCCTCACCCTTGCCGTAGGTCAAGCCCCGGAGATTGGGGAAAAGATGGCGGTAGGGCTGGAAGAACAGGGTCTTGCCGGCATCCAGAGCGGAGGCCAGTGTGCCGGGGAAGAAGGTGCCGGTATTGGTCAGAAGGTGCAGGGTCTGCTGCCATGCAAACAGAAGGACGAAAAAGGCCAGGATTTCTATAGAGGGATCACTGGAAAGGGCAAACAGACAGGCAAGACCGATCACACAAAGCAGATGGATGCAGCCGTAAACCGTCAGCCGGATGCGCTTGCCCAAATACAGCAGGCAGCTTGCAGCCATGCCTAAAAAGCCCAGAGTGTAGCCCAGATTGAAAGCCCCTTTCAGAACACCGTAGCAGGTGAACACGGAGAAGAACAGCAAAAAGGGAATAAACAGCAGCTCCCGCCCTCCGGTGGGGTAGATGTACATTTTTACCGGGGGCTTTTCCGGTGGCTGATAGTTGGTTTCGGGAAGGTTGGAATTATCCATAAAATGAACTCCTTTCAAAATGCGTGGGATATATTTTTCAGATCGTAGGGAACGGTCTTGACCGTTCCGCATGAAATCAAATATTGTTATGGAAGTAATATAAGGTTAGGGTTTGAGAATCAAAAAAGTAAACATTATACTTTGTAAAGCTGGTGTACCCATCGCTCCATGTGTGCCCTTCTGACTCTATGTAGATGTAATCCTCCTTGTCAATGATCGATCGGTCAAAATCGTAGTTGACAACGACCTCACTGCTGGCATTGCTCTTTTTAATGGTTTCCAGCCAGTTTTCAAAATCATCTAGGTGGGTATGGATTTTGGATATGTCGGACTTCTGGACCTTTGTGAAATAAGCATTTTTGGTCATATCCACTTCGGCATAATAATATTTGGCATAGTCCGTGAAATCCTGAAAACCTCCACTGGTGAAATACTCACGCTTCTCATATTCCCCCAGGGAACTTAACACTTTATTTTCCAGCATTGGTATTTGGATCCCGCAGGCGGCAAAGGAAAGAAGCAGCACCAGTGCCAGAAGCAGGGAAATAAGTTTTTTCATAGCACCAGTCCTCCCGATACCTTAATAATAGTAAGAATACGCAATGGCTTGGGAGATCAGAAAAAGTTGATCGTACTGTTCATCTGCGGGAGGATCGCAAAAAATAATGATTAACTCCCTGTCACCATTTAAGACCAGCTCATATGCTGAGGTGATGTTCCCCTGATCATCTGTCAGGCCGATTGCGTAAAAAGCTGCGTCAGCAATAGCAATGTTCTTTGCCACATTATGTATTTCAAGGTGTTCGAAGTTTTTTCCCATATTTGCGCCTGCAAACTCTTTGACGGACTGATAAGCATCATATTCCGTCCCGTAAACAGCGGCATATGCAATGGTGTCACCGGAGCTGCTTGACAGAATGCAGGTTCTGGGCTCATTGCTGTTTGGCTGGATCTTCCATTCTGAGGGAAGCATAAAGGTTCCGGCTTCATGCCAGTTGACCTCATACCAGTTGTCAAACCTGGAGTTAACATAGGGATTGTCGATGTCCCGCCGTGTTATGCCGGCTTCAAACATCAGGGGGAAAACTCCGAGATTTTTAATGACCAACAGGCCAAGCAGTATCAGGCAGCCACAGGGAATGGCAATAGCCAGGGCTTTTCTCCTCATTTTGGCACTTCTCCTTCGTGTCCGGGATTGGAGCTTGTAGACTGCCACGCACTCATTCCTGACACACTAAGTATTTTAATTTGCTCATCATATTCTGCTGCTGTCCAGGGACCATATGTTGTGCCCGTTTCAGAATCAATTAAATAGAATTCTATGTTTGATCTATCCAATTCCTCTACACGGAACAACTCGTTATAGGGCGTATCAATGGGGATTCTTTGGAGCCCGATATACCGGTCACTAAAGCAAAAAGAAACGATATAGCGATCAATCAATCGGGTGTACTGTTCTTCATCTCCCTTACCAAACTGTATGTCCTGGGAATTCACCCGAATTATCATATAATCATTGGGCAATTCATACTCCCAATCACTAAATCCGGGACAACCCGTAAGCAGCAACAGAACGAGGACAAGGCATGCAGCAAGTATTGTTTTGCTCGCATTTCGTAACATATACATAATTGACCTCCTAATCAGGCACTTTGCCGGGGGGTGTATCTCATTACTCCTCCGGCTCACCCTCTGCCAGCCGCAGGGCAACAGAGGTGGATTCTTCCAGGAAGTAGAGCATAATCATTGGCTCTTCCTGGGTGTCTTCTTCGGTATAGTACACGAAAGGAATGGTGATATCTTCTGTGTATATGTTTTGACTGTCATAGGTTATATTCTGCTCTGTTTCCTTCCAATACAGAGCACCGGTGCCATCGGTTTCCAGACGAAGCCAGCCGTTTGCCGGGACAAGAGTGGGGTAGAAGGACACATTCCCGTCCTCACCCACACTGCTTACCACATAGAAGCCTGCTTCCGGTGGGACGATCTGATATTCCTCTGGCAGAACGGTGCCGCCGTAGACGAAGACCATATCTGCGTCGCCGGAAGGAAGGATCACTTTCTCTCCATCCAACTCATAGGGCAAGGGCTCCCCTTCATAGGAAAGACTGTCGTTGTCCCACTGTACTTCTGTACCCACACCGTTCATCCAGATATAGCCGGTGTGGTCTTCCCGGAACTCCAAGTAACCGATGCCCGGCTCCAGTTCAACAGGAAAGCCCCCTGTATCCTGGGATCTCATGTACTTTAACAGATAGTAGCCAACCTGCACAGTGGCGGGAGCTTCCGTGGGCGGGGTGGTTTTTGATGGTTCCGGATCTGTGGGCGGAGTTGTTTCCGTGGGAGCGGGTGGGGTTTCTGTGGGGATCTGCTCCGGGTCGCTGTTTCTGCCGCAGGCGGCAAAGGAAAAAAGCAGCACCAGTACCAGAAGCAGGGAAATAAGCTTTTTCATGGTAGGTTCCCTCCTGTGATTGGTTTGTCGGTTTTTGTGTGTTTTCTCATATGCTCAACGGGCAAATATCATTGATCTTCCGGCTCATCCGTATATTCCAGCAAATCTCCCGGCTGGCAGTTTAGCTCCCGGCAGATGGCAGCAAGGGTAGAAAACCGCACTGCCTTTGCCTTTCCGGTTTTTAGGATGGAAAGATTTGCCTGGGTAATGCCTACTTTCTCAGCCAGCTCCAAAGAGGACATCTTCCTTTTCGCCAGCATTACATCTAAATTTACAACAATTCCCATAGCAGCCCCCCTCAAATGGTCAGGTCATTTTCTTCCCGCAGGGCGGTGGCCGCCTCCAGAATATTGGCGATCACCTGCACCGCAAGGAACAAAAAGGCCATGAGAACGGCAATGAAAATAAAGGGCGGGTAATTAAATGCTCCAAGAAAGGTTGCCACAGCTACAATAGCGCAGCAGAGCGAAACGCCCCGCACCAGATTCACATTGCTTCTGGTGAAGACGATACCCTTTATGAATCGCAGCAGCAACAGATGCATAGCCCACAGGGCGTAGGCTACAGAGGGCACGCAAACATAAAAGGTCGCAAGAAGCAGCTTGCTGCTCACGGCTCCCATATGGCGCAGATCGGCATACCAGTGAGCGATCCGCGGGGCGGTGACAGTGAGAGCAAGCAGACACAGCATAAAGAATCGAACAGTCCAAAGGGTAATTTGGGCACTTTTTTGGTATTTCATGGTAAGCACCTCCTGTTGAGACCAAGGATAGCACAAGAATTATCGAAAGTCAATAAGAAATTGCTAAATTATGGAAAACTCATATCGATTCCCGAAAAGAAACACGCTCCGGCTGCGCCTCAGGAGGGAGGCTGGTGCACCAGGTGTCACGGTGTGCCCCGGAGGTGCTTGTTGCGGATCTTTGCGGGACTTTTGAAATCTTCTGATTTCCTTGTTGACGAACCGGAAAATCGGTGGTATAATGCTATCCATGCCGCTGTGGTGGAATAGGCAGACACAAGGGACTTAAAATCCCTCGCCCTAAAAAGCGTACCGGTTCGACCCCGGTCAGCGGCACCAAAAAAGAAGTAACTTTTGTCTACCAAAAGTTACTTCTTTTTTTATCCAAGCCGCAGGCTTGGCATATCATCACGCGTCAGCGTGTATATCATCGCCGTAGGCGCATATCATCAGCCGAAGGCTGTATTAACTGCGGCTTGATGAGATGCAACACTGCGTGTTGATGATATGCAATTCCGACGGAATTGATGATATACAAGGCTTCGCCTTGATTTGTTTTCGGAAAAGTAGTATAATTCTCTTGAAAGGAGTGGTTATATGCCGAAAAACTATTTGCTGATATATTCTGAGCAGCTTGCAACAGAAATAGAATTGCTCTGCCAAAATATCAAGGCATCATCTAACACTCTTTTCCAGATCCGTAAAAGTTCCAGCAGCGTTTATGCAAATATCCGCGAAGCAAATTATGGACAGAGTAAAGCGGATATGCTTTCAAAATTTGAAATTGCGCTTAAGGAATGTAGTGAAACCGAAGGATGGTTGCGCTTGTTGCTCAATACGAACGCGATTGATGAAGAAATCTATAAAAAGCATAGAAATCTCTGCGGACGAATCAGAAGAATGTTAATCGCAAGTTGTAAAACACTAAAGGAGAATTCAAACTGAAAAGATTATCGTGTATGCTAATGATC
>JAZQXK010000119.1:0-21437 GCA_045632785.1 Faecousia sp. | reverse complement strand
CACCCTTTGTAGGGGCCGGATACATCCGGCCCGTTCCGCACTGCAAATTTGTACGAATTCGCCCTAAATGGTGCTGTTTTTCAAACTTTTCCGCCGGGCCGGATATATCCGGCCCCTACAGTCTTCTATCGAAAACTGCCCTGTAAACTGGAACTTGTCATTTCCCGTGACGATTCGCTCCGAAATTTGGAGATCTTCCAAAAACCATAACCTGTTCGAGTTTTATCTTCCTCTGTGATTATACCACAAAAACCTCCCGGCGGGAACAGGAAAAACAGGAAATTTTGCCCAATCCTATTGCAAGTGCAGCGGTGTAATGCTATAATTATTCTGAAGTATTGGGGTTGCACCCCTATAAATTAAAAGGCAAAGGAGAAATTTATGATTCCAAGAGATGTATGTGCCCGGGTGCTGGCTCGTGCTGCAGCCACCGGGGCAGACTATGCCGAGCTTTTCGTAGAAAACACCGTCAACCACACCATCAGCATGATCGACAGCCGTGTTCATGCGGTCAATAACGGCGTAATCGCCGGCGCAGGTATCCGGGTATACAAGGGTCTGCGCAGTGTCACCGCCTCCACGGTAGACCTGTCCGAAACGGGCCTGCTCCGCTGCGCCGAGAAGGCTGCCGATGCTCTGGGTCAGGGCGAGGCCGCTATGGACATCATTCTCAGAGAGCGGCTCTTCGGTGACATTCACCCCATTCGCATTGTTCCTGTTTCCGTTCCCAATGCCCAGAAGGTAGAAATTCTGAAGGAAGGCTATTTTGCCGCCAAGGAATATGATCCTTCCATCTGCCAGGTTTCCGGCACGCTGCTGGATGTTGACCACAAGATCCTCATTGCCAACAGCGAAGGCATCTATACCCAGGATCGCCAGATCCGCACCCGGCTGTCGATTGATGCCGTTGCGGAGAAGGACGGCGAAACCCAGACCGGCTCTTGCCGCCCGGGCAGAAGAATGGGTCTGGAAATGTTTGAAACCGTGCTTCCCAAGAACGCAGGCATCCATGCCGCAAAGCAGGCGGTCACCATGGCTTCTGCCGGCTACTGCCCCGCCGGTGTTATGCCCGTTGCCATTGACAACGGCTTCGGCGGCGTTATCTTCCACGAAGCCTGCGGTCACTCTCTGGAGGCATCCGCTGTGGCTTACGGCTGCAGCCAGTTCGTAGGCAAGCTGGGAGAAAAGATTGCCAGCGACAAGGTCACCGCCATTGACGACGGCACCATCCCCAACGCCTGGGGCTCTATCAATGTTGACGACGAAGGCACTCCTGCCCGGAAGAATGTTCTCATTGAAAACGGTGTTCTCAAGACCTATATGATTGACAAGTTCAACGGCCGCCGCATGGGCATGGCCTCTACCGGCAACGCCCGCCGCCAGAGCTACGCCTTCACCCCCACCTCCCGTATGACCAACACCTACATCGCCCCCGGCACCGATACCAACGAGGAGATCATTGCCTCCATGGAATATGGCCTCTATGCCAAGGACATGGGCGGCGGCTCCGTCAACCCCACCACCGGCGATTTCAACTTCGCTGTCAACGAGGGCTATATCGTCCGCAACGGCAAGATCTGCGAGCCTGTCCGTGGTGCCAGCCTGGTTGGCAAGGGCAGCGAGATCATTATGAACATCGACATGGTAGGTAAGGAACTGGATATGGGTCAGGGTATGTGCGGCTCTTCCAGCGGCTCTGTGCCCACCAACGTGGGTCAGCCTATGATCCGTGTATCGTCCATCACCGTTGGCGGCAGATAAGGAGGGAAATAGAATGGATTTTCAGGAATTTAAGAATCTGGTCATTGCTGCGGCTGAGGCCAAGGGCCTGACCGAATACGAGCTTTACTATCAGACCAGTGAGGAAACCTCCGTAGAGGCATTCCGTCACGAGATCAACGCTTTTTCCTCCACTTTGGAAGGTGGCGTTTGTTTCCGCTGCATCTATAATGGCAAAATGGGCTATGCTTCCAGTCAGGCTCTCAGCGAAGCCGAGGCCGTTTCTCTGGTGGAGCAGGCTATGGAAGGTGCTTCCGTTCTGGAAACTGAGGAAGAAGTCTTCCTGGGCGAAGGCGGTCAGACCTATGCAGAGCTGCCCCCCTCCAAGCTGGCTCTTGCTACTACTGATGAGCTGCGTGAACTGGCTCTTGCCAGCCAGGATGCTCTCTATGCTGCCGATCCCATGGTAGTAGACGGCACCCAGTCCCAGACCGTTGCCCAGAAGATGAGCATTGCCATCTGCAACTCCAAGGGTCTGGATCTGTCCCATGAATGCACCATCAATGCCCTCATTGGCATGGCAGTGGTATCCAACGGAGAAGAAATGGCAGAGAGCTACGATTTCTCTATGGGCGACCTGAGGGAGATCAAGCTGGATGCCTATGCGGATAAGATTGTCAAGAAGGCCATTGCCAAGCTGGGCGGCGAGCCCGCTCCCACTGGCAGCTATCCCGTTATCTTCTCTGCCGGTGCTATGGCTGATCTGCTGGCTACCTTCAGCCCTGTGTTCTCCTCCAAGTATGCCCAGAAGGGTCTGTCCCGGCTGAAGGGACAGGAGGGCGAGATCGTTGCCAGCCCCGTGGTGACTCTGGTTGACGATCCCTTCTATGAGAAGAGCCTTGCCAAAATGCCCTTTGACGCAGAAGGCTCTCCCACCTACAGAAAGAATGTGATTGAGGCAGGCAAACTGGAAACTCTGCTTTATAATCTGGAAACAGCCTACAAGGAAGGCCGCAAGACCACCGGCAATGCCTCCAAGGGCAACTATGCTTCCCCTGTAGGCATCAACCCCTTTACCATGTATCTCGCTCCCGGTGAAATGACCGAGGATGAGCTGCTGGAAAAGGCACAAAATGGCGTATATATCAACTTCCTGGGCGGCCTTCATGCAGGCGCCAACGAGATTTCCGGCGACTTCTCCTTGCAGAGCGGCGGCTTCCTCATTGAGAACGGCAAGAAGACCAGCCCCGTTAAGTCCTTCACCGTAGCCGGAAACTTCTTCCAGCTTCTCAAGGGCATCACCGCTGTGGCTTCCAATCTGGAAGTGCCCAACCCCAGCAATGTTACCGCTTTCGGCTCTCCCAGTGTTCTGGTAGAAGGCCTGTCCATTGCCGGTAAGTAAGACCGAAAACCAAAAAGCCAATCAAATGCCCCCGGATACCAGAAAAGGTGTCCGGGGGTTTGTGGGGTTATGAGGGATTATTGGGCACTGAACCACTGCATAAAGCGGGCGATCACGGTTGCCACCTGGGCACGGTTGGAAAGTCCCTTGGGGTCAAGCTTTGTGTCCGTTACACCGTTGATGATCCCGGCTTCTACAGCCCAGGAGAAGGCATCGGTGGCATAGCCGGAGATTTTCTGGTCATCTTCATAGCCGCTGAGGTCTGCTCTGCCGGAAGTGTCCAACTGCAAAGCATTGGCGAAGCGGTAGAAGATGGTGACCATTTGCTCTCGGGTAACCGGATCGTTGGGCTTAAATTCGGTACTGGTTACACCGTTGACCAGTTCGCACCATGCAGCCCAGGATACTGCTTTCGCATACCAGGAATCACGGGGAACATCGGTGAAGGGGCAGGGATAGCTCGAAGATTCGTCACCGGCCAGATTAAACAGAACCTGTGCCAGCATTGCCCGGGTCATGGTGCCGTGGGGGTCAAAGCGGGTGCTGGAGGTGCCCTGCATCAGGCCGTTTTCAAAGACATACTTCACAGAATCATAATACCATGAGCCTGGCTTCACATCAGTGAAGCGCATTTTGGGGATGACGATGGAGCGCATATCGTGAATGATGGCATAATGATGGGCGTAGGTTCCCTCATGGACGACCATGTAGAAATCCGAAATACGGTCGCCGCTCAGGAACATTTCGTCAATCGCAGTAACACTGGGTGGGAAATAGATATGTCCTGGGTTGAATCTTACAAAAATATCTTTGGGGATTGCGGTAATGCAATTGCCAAAATAGACATCGCATATAGCTTCGTTGCTGTAGATAGCCTGAGGTAGAAGCTCCGTGACGGGCATTTCATTGATATAGTCCGGAACATAGGCTTCTTTTCTTGCCAACATCTTGTCTAGCCGTAGAGTTTTACCATCGGCAGTGGAATATAGACCCTGATCATAGAGCAGATATTGGCGTTCTTCCTCTATGAAAACAATGTGGGTGTTGTAGCGATATTCTTCTGCTAACTTGTTGGTAGGATCGCACAGAATAATTGCTGGATCTGATCCTAAATATGGCTCAGGTTGTGGATAAACAAGATACTTTATCTGGCTGGGTACATAGAGGAAGAGAAGATCGGACTTCCTAAAAATTTGTTGGTTTATGCACTGCAGACTTTCTGGGAAATAAGCAACGGAAAGATTATCGCAGTACGAGAGGGCACCGGCACCAATAAAGGTGATGCCTTCTGGCAGAGTTACGGATTCTGACGGAATGCCGGACAATGCTCGCTCCCATATAGCCATGACAGGCTTGCCGGAAACGGTGGCAGGGATGACTAAATCCTTCGGCATTTCACTATGGTTATACGAGGTGACGACAGCGATCTCTCCGCAGATCTTATACTCAATGCCATCTTCGGTTACGGTTTCCGGGGCGGGAAGCAATTCGCCGGTGGCAACATCACGGTATGGCTTTCTATTTATCAGGCAGAAAGCCACTGCGATATTATCCGCAGGACCTGTAATTTCAATGTCATTGCTGGATCCGAATGCGCAAAAGATTAGAGATTCAGGGATTTCTAGTTTGGTCAGAGATTCGTTGCCGTTAAAGGCAGAGCCTGACAAATATTCCAGGTTCTTTGGCAATGTTACCTGTTGGAGGTCGTTGTCTTCAAAAACCTGTGAACCAATATAAAGAAGGGAGTCCGGAAGGTTTACGGTGTGGATGGCGTTGTGTGCAAATGCGGAGCAGTAAATGTTCTCTATACCTTCTGGAATAGTCAAATCAGTCAACAGGCAGAAATAGAAAGCATAGTCTTTGATGTCCTTCACGGAATGGGGGAGGGTAAGGCTCTGAATTTTACAGTTAGAAAATGCGTACGCACCGATTATTGTTAAACCCTCACCAAGCACCAGATTGTTGATCTGCACGCCGTAGAATGCCTCGCTCCCAAGATGGGTAAGATTCAGAGTTAGGCTGTCAAAGGATAAATTGGTATTCTTAAAGCAACTTGTGCCCACAGAAGATAGGCTTTTAGGTATATTTAGCGAACCGATTTCAGTATTATTAGTGAAACAATTTTTGCCAAAGGTGTGCACAGTATCCGGGATGACCAGGGTGACAGCTTGGGTCCTTGTGTCATAACCTACACTATAAAATGCACTGTCTCCCAGCGCAGTGACAGGATAGCCCCCTAGAGTTTCTGGGATTTCCAGGGTTTCAAACTGCCCCCTTGGTCCTTTTACCACAGTGGCCTCCCCATTTTCCACCGTATAGGTGAAGCCGTTTTCTTCCAGCACGGTTTCCTGCGGCACGGTTTCCACCAGTGCGGTTTCCTCTTCGGCAAAAACCTTAGGTGACAGGGACAGAATCAGACTGAGAACCAACATAAGGGACAGAAGCTTGGTTAAATGTTTCATCATTTGTTACTCCTTTGCTTTTCTTTATTGTGCAAATGAATGGTACGACTTACTACAAACAGTATATAACATATCTTTCTTTTTGTCAAGAGAAGCGGTTGTGTTTTTGTAAATTCTCGTATAACAAAGAAGGAGCATAAAAATCACCCCGGACACGATTTGAAGTGTCCGGGGGTTTGGCTTATGGGGTTAGGGGGTACTGTCGGTGGGCGCGCCGGGGTTTTCTGGCTGGGGAGCGGGATCGGCGGGAGGTGTCGGGCCGGGGATTATGATAACGGGACTGGTGGCACCCCCCGGATTGGAGAAATCGTCCAAAAGGCCGTAGCTCGGATTATTGAAAACATAGTTGGACATATTTTGCTGTGCCTGCTCCTGAATGATGCGCCGCTGCTCTTCGGTCATGGTTTCCCATGTGATCAGGGCGGGCTCATCCTCGGTTTTCTCCGGGGTTTGGGGCGGTGGGGAATATTGGGTTTGGGGCGTCGGCTCTGGCTCTGTGGGAGGCTCGGTTTCTTCCGGAACCGGTTCTGTTTGCATCACAGTCGCAGGCTCTTTCAGCATAGGAACCTGAACCCAGTTCGCTTCTCTGGGTTTGGCAGGATCTGGCTCTGCGCTTTCTGTTATGTCTTCGGGGACATCCACATCCTCAGTCTGCTGAAGCGAAGGTGATACTTCAACTTCTGCCGCCCTTGTGGTGCAGAAGCCAAAGATCAGGCACAGGCTGAGGCACACTGCCGCCAATGCGCTGATCGCAGTGTTGGGCTTTGCGCCTGCCATGGCTTTCAGCCTGTCGGCAGTGCTTCCGAAGGAGAAGCCGGTCTGCAGGTAGCCAACGAGCTTTTTCTGCTCAATGGATACAAGGGTTCTGGCATAGGCCAGCTTGCCGCCCTTGCCAAGCTGCTTCACAACATCCTCGTCGCACCGCATTTCCATATCCCGGCTTGCGGCAAAAAACAAAAGCCACACGAAGGGGTTGAACCAGTGCAGTGCCACAGCAAGAAGCATCAAGCCCTTGACCGCCACATCACAGTGGCGAATGTGGGACAGTTCATGTCGCAAAATATGCTCTAGATCCTTGGGGTCATCCTGCAAAAGAGCGGGGGGCAGGAGGATCACAGGACGGAAAATGCCATAGGTCAGGGGCGTGGGCAGATCGTCCAAAATCCGCACCCGAACCCCCTTGGGAATGGCGGTGGGCAGTGCCGCTGCCGGCAAAGAGAACTGATACCGCCATAATGAACGCACATGGCAGAGGGCAAAGAACAGCAGCACCAGGGCAGAGCTACCCAACCAAAGGTAGGGGAGTACCTGGGAGAAGGTGATGGGCGGTTCTGCTGCGGTAAGATCACCGGAGGGGGCAGGCTGGGCTGCGGGGGGGTGGGTCTGGATAGCGGCTTGGGGCATTGCTTCCGGAGTTCCACTGGGAATGATCACTGTGGCTTTCTGAGGGGAGATTCCCGGATCAGCCCCTTTGGGGGAAAGGACAGCTTCTGCCATCTCAGGCGGCAGGGTTACTTCCTGGGTTTGAAACAGGGGCAAATTATAGAAGCTAACCGGGGAAGGCACAGAAACCGGCACTAAGAACCGGGCCAGAGCGATCATCCAGAATAGAAGAATGGTGCTGCGCCGAACCCGGTTTTGCAGCACCAAACGGATCAACATTACCAGAAGCACCGTCACAGAACCCATGACGGATATTTCCAGATATTTGATCATTATTTTTCCTCCATCTGCTTCATGAGCGCATGAAGGCGTTCCATTTCTTTCAGGCTGACCAGCTTGCGGTCTACCAGAGCGGCAACCAGCAGATCGGCGGAGCCGTTGTAGTTGTTCTCAATGAGGGCATCGGTTTCGGTCAAGGTAACTTCGTTCTTGTCCAGAAGGGCAGTGCAAAGGAACTTAGGCTCGGAACGCTTCAGGTAGCCCTTGCCCATGCAGCGGGTGAGCATGGTGTAGGTGGTGGTCTTGTTCCAGCCGATCTTTTCGTTCAGGATACGGGCAACCTCTGTTGCATGGGTGGGGCCGTTTCTCCACAGAATATCCATTACAACGCGTTCAGACTCAGGCAGTCTCATAATTATCTCTCCTTGATTTGAAATGCACAACCCCGAAAGACAGCCCTCTCTCACAGGCTATGATTTAGGGGTGTAGTTAGCTTATATAAGTATAAATCATATATATCTGTCCGTCAAGGGGGTTTGTGGAAATTGTTGCATTTTTATGAACTTTTTTCCTATACCTTAGGGGAATCGTTGCAATTTCATGGATAATCGTATATAATATGCGTATAATCCGGAAGACCCAAGGAAAGGAACAAAGGATATGAGAAACTGGAACTTATTGGCTGTTGGGGATGTGGTAGCCGACTGTGGCGTGTCCATGATCGAAAAACACCTGCCCCGGCTGCGCCGTCAGTATGAAACGGATTTTGTAGTAGTCAACGGGGAAAATGCCGCCATTTTAGGCATGACCATCGACCAGGCAGAGGCTATTTTTGACGCCGGTGCGGATGTGATCACCATGGGCAATCACACCTTCGGCAAGCGGGAGCTTTGCGACTATATGGAAGATAACCCCCGGGTGCTGCGGCCTGCCAACCTGGCTCCCCAGCTTCCTGGCAGGGGTTGGGGCGTGTTCGACAGTCCGATGGGAGACATTGCTGTAATTGACCTCATTGGACGCTGTGGCATGGACTACAGCCCCGATAACCCCTTCCTGCAGGTGGATAAGATATTAAAGGGGATCGACACCCCGAGAATTATGGTAGAAATTCATGCGGAGGCCACCTCGGAAAAGCTGGCTATGGGTCATATGCTGGACGGTAGAGTCAGCGCCGTCTGGGGTACTCATACCCATGTACCCACGGCTGACGATCAAATTCTCCCCAAGGGCACCGGCTATGTGACGGACTTGGGCATGACCGGCCCCAAAAACTCCATTTTGGGCATCCGTCCCGATCTGTCCATTGCCAAATTCCGGGGAGATTTGGCAGGACGCTATCAGCCTGCCCCCGGGCCGGGGAAGCTGGAAGCGGTGCTGTTTACTTTCGACGGGCAGGGAAAATGCCTGAAAACGCAAAGGGTGACGGTTTATGGTTAAAATACTGCATTGTGCCGATCTGCATTTGGGAAGCACCTTCGGGGGCGTGTCCATGGATACGGCCCAGGTTCTTGCCCGGCGGCAGAAGGAGCTTCTTTCCCGTCTGCTTCGCTTAAAGGAGCAGGAGGAATGCCAGATCATGCTGCTGGCAGGGGATCTGTTTGACGCTCAGCCCTCGGAGGCTCTTGTTCGGGATACGGTTTCCTGGTTGGAACGGATGGAAATCCCGGTGTGCATTGCCCCGGGTAATCATGACTATCTGGGCACGGATTCCCCCTACAACCGGGTTTCCTGGCCCTCCAATGTGCATATTTTCAGGAGAGCCGCCATGGAGTCTGTGTCTGTGCCTAAGCTGGATCTGCGCATTTGGGGCGCAGGCTTTGAGACTATGGACTGCCCCAGCCTTTTGGAAGGCTTCCGGGCAGAGGGGGCAGAACCTTATCAGATAGCTGTCCTGCACGGTGACCCTACCGCCCCCCACAGTCCAAGCTGCCCTGTTACCCGCGGTCAGGTTCGGGACTCCGGTCTGCAATATCTGGCTTTGGGGCATATCCACAAGGCGGGAAGCTTCACTTCCGGCAGCACCCTTTGCGCCTGGCCGGGCTGCCCAATGGGTCGGGGCTTTGATGAGACCGGAGTCAAGGGTGCATTGGTTGTGACTTTGGGAGAAGGACAGCCGGATCTGCGATTTTTTGACTTAGGGCTGGGCCGCTTTGAGGAATTAAAGGTAGAAGTGGGGGAAGACCCCTTAGAAGATATTTTGGCAGCCCTCCCGGCAGACACCGGGGAGGATATTTACCGCATCACACTTACGGGAACGGCAGAAAAGTTCGACCTTGTTCAGCTCCGTCAGCGGTTAAAGGGCAGCTTCCTGGAGCTGATTCTGGAGGATGAAACCACCCGCCCGGTAGAGCTTTGGGAAAACGCCGGACAGGATTCTCTGGAGGGGCAGTTGTTTGCCATTTTACGGCAGATGGAGGAAGGGGCATCCCCGGAGGATCGGGAGATCTATCGCCTTTCTGCGCGGATCACTCGCAGGCTTCTGAACGGAGAGGAGGTGGAGCTGCCGTGAGAATCATTTCGATGACAGCCACCTTTGGCTCTCTGGAAGGAAAGACCTTGAGCTTCCAGCCGGGGCTGAACATCCTCTGTGCCCCCAACGAGTGGGGTAAAAGTACCTGGTGCGCCTTTCTGATGGCTATGCTCTACGGCATCGACACCAAGCAGCGCACCAAGCAGGGAAGCATTGCGGACAAGGAGCGGTATTTGCCCTGGTCGGGAAAGCCCATGAGTGGAACGCTTCGTGTGCTGTGGCGAGGCCGGGATATTACCATGGAGCGCTACACCCAGGGACGGATACCTATGGGCAAGTTCCGTGCCTATGAAACGGAAAGCGGCGTGGAAGTGTCGGAGCTTACGGGGGACAACTGCGGCGCTGTGCTTCTGGGGGTGGAGCGGGGCACCTACGCCCGAAGCGGTTTCATTTCCGACAGTTCTATGGTGGTTAGCAGCGATGCTGACCTGAGTAGAAGACTGAACCAGCTTGTGACCACCGGGGACGACAGCCCCGTTGCTGTGAATCTGGAGCGGCAGTTAAAAGACTTAAAGAACAAGTGCCAGTACAACCGCTCCGGCCTGCTGCCCCAAGCCAGGGAGGCTTTGGAACAGTGCCGGCGGGAACTGATCAATCAGGAGAATTTAGGCAATCAGGCGGCGATTCTGCAAAAGGAGCTTGACGGAACCAAGAACCGTCTGGAAGAACTGCTGAACCACCAAAAGGTCCTGGAAGCAGCGGAAAATCGGGAAAAGCTGGCTCATGTGGCTCAGGCCCGGCAGGAGGAGCAGGAGGCTGCGATTTTGCTGCGGGGTGCGGAGGAACAGTGCGAAAAGCTGCCCACCGCAGAGGAACTGCGCCACGGCCTGCGGGAACTGGAAAAGCTGCAGCAGGAGCGGGAAACCCTGGAAATGGATGCGGCTATGACAGAGCCTGTGGAAAATGTCCCTGTGCCCCCACCCTTCGCAGGACTTACCCCCCAGGAGGCAGCAGACAAAGCCGACCGGGACGTGGCAGAGCTGGAAGAACTGGCAGCCCGGGCAGAAAAAGGAGGTGGCGCAGTATGGTTTGTCCTCTCTGCCCTGATCGCCCTTCTGGGTGTGGCAGGCTGGCTGCTTCTGACCCAATATATCCCCTGGTGGGTGGCTGTATTATCTTTGGTTCTGGGCGTTGTTTTCCTGTGCCTTGGCTTATCTGCCAAAAAGCAGCGCAGCAGAGCCAAGCGGGAAGTGGGGCTTTGCCGCAGAGGTCTGGAAACAGAATATAAGGGCAATGATCCGGTAGAGCTGGCAAGAGCATATGTAAACCGCTGCCGGGAGGCCGAGGAAAAGAAGCTTCAGCATGACAGCGCTTTGGAACAGGCACGGCAGGAGCTTTGCCGCAGAGAAAAGGCGCTGGGTGTAGACGAGCGGGTATGGCGCAAGGCTCTGGAGCTTCGGGAGCAGTATGTAGATGCCCAGAGAAGATTCATCCGGGCAGAAAAGCACCGCAAGACCATGGAGCTTATGGCATCCGGTCTTGCCCAGGAGCAAGTGCAAAGTGGGTCTTCCCTGCGCCTTACTATGGAGCAGACCAGAAGCGAGCTGATTCTGTGCCGCAATCGCATAACAGAACTGCGATCCCGGCTGGATCGCTGTCTGGGAGAGAGTCGTGCCCTTCCGGAAAGAGAAGACCTTATGCGAAGGGAACAGCAGCTTGTCAAAAGGGTCAAGGAACTGGAAAAGTGGTATGCCGCCATTACCTGCGCCCAGGAGGCTCTGGGTCAGGCACAGCGGGAGCTGCAAAGCCGCTTTGCCCCCAAGATATCTCAAAATGCTACCCGGTATTTAAGCAGCTTCACTGGGGGCAAGTACGGCAAATTATTGCTGCAGGAGGACTTTAGCCTGCTGTCCGCCGGGGAAGGGGAAACCGTCAACCATGAGAGCCGCTGGCGCAGCACAGGAACCAGAGAGCAGATGTATCTGGCTCTGCGGCTGGCTGTGGCAGATGCACTGCTGCCGGATGCGCCCCTGATTCTGGATGATGCTCTGGTTCGCTTTGACGATCAAAGAGCCGGGGAGGTTCTGAAGCTTCTGGAAAAGCAGGACAGACAGGTGATTTTGTTCTCCTGCCAGGAAAGAGAGAAGAACCTGGCGGCTCATCTCAATGAAATCCGCTTGTAGCGGATGAAATCTCACTCTGGAAGACGAAATCGCCTCTGGTGGTTGTGGTATTCCCTTCGGGGATAAATTTGAAATATTCCACAACTTTAACAATTTGTTCACCCAAACAAGGGAAAATCCAGCTATAATGGAAGCAGAAAAGCAGAAGGAGGGATCTTTTATGGCAACATCCGTTTTAATTGTAGAAGACGATAAAAATATTGCGGAGCTTTTGCAACTCTATCTGGAAAAAGAGGGCTATGCCGTTACAGTTGCCGCCGACGGAGGCCAGGGTATCGAAAAATTCCGGGCCATTCAGCCGGATCTGGTGCTGCTGGATCTCATGCTTCCTGTCATGGACGGCTGGGCAGTTTGCCGCACGCTCCGAGCCGAAAGCAAGACCCCCATTATTATGCTCACAGCCCGCAGTGAAACCGGGGACAAGGTGGCAGGCCTCAAGGGCGGTGCCGATGACTATATCACCAAGCCCTTTGAAATGAAGGAAGTTCTTGCCCGGATCGAGGCAGTTTTGCGCCGCGCCTCCAATCCCACGGAGAAAAAGCCCAACAAGCTGATCTTTGACCGGCTGATCATTGATATGGATTCCTTTGAGCTGACTGTGGACGGCAAAAAGGTAGATACACCCCCCAAGGAAATGGAGCTGCTGTTCCATCTGGCTTCCTCACCCAACCGGGTCTATACCCGCAATCAGCTTTTGGACGAGGTCTGGGGCTTTGACTATTTCGGAGATTCCCGGACGGTAGATGTTCATGTAAAGCGTCTGCGTGAAAAACTGGAAGGCGTGTCTGATCGATGGAGCGTGAAAACGGTCTGGGGCGTTGGCTACAAGTTCGAGGTGACTGCCGGGTGAAAACCACATTCGGACGGCTCTTTACGGTCACAGCGGTGACGGTTCTGGCAGCCATCGTCTTAATGGGCGTGTCCTTTTGGGGACTGGTCCGGGGCTACCTTTTGCAGGAGCAGGAGGCGGAGCTCACTGCCAACGCAGAAAGTGTGGCGGCTCTGGCTTCTGACTACGCAACGGCCTACGCCATGTATCAGCTTGCTCCCTATGTGGATGCGGAGCTGAACCTGAGCATGAATCTAGCCTATGCTGCCAAAGTCTCCGGCACAGATGCCCTGCTATGCTCTCTGGAAGGGCAGGTCTTGCTCTGCTCCTGCCAGGAGCCTGTGTGCAGCCATGTGGGCAGCTTTCTGGGCAAAGATTATGTAAACCAAACTGTGGAAGCAGGTGGGGATTTCCGGGTGGAGACCCTGTCCGGTATCTACGAAGGCAAGCGATACTGTGCCGCAAAGACCTTTGCGGTAGGGGAGCAAACGGTGGGTCTTGTGGTGGTGTCCGAAACCACCCAGGGCACTGCGGGCATCCTTGCTCAGATCACGGAAATGTTTATTATGGTCGCCCTCATTGCTCTGATGCTGGCGGTCATCAGCATTTCTATTTATACCCGGAACCAGACGAAACCTCTGAAAGAAATGGCAGATGCAGCCAGAGCCTTCGGTCACGGTGACCTGCGAGCCAGAGTGCAGACCGGGGGCAAGCACACCGAGGAAATTGACGATCTGGCTGTTGCGTTTAACAATATGGCCTCCAGCCTGGAGCAAAGTGAGTACCAAAGGCAGGAGTTTGTCGCCAATGTGAGCCACGAGCTGAAAACCCCCATGACCACCATCGGTGGCTATGTAGACGGCATTTTGGACGAAACCATCCCCCCGGAACGCCGGGAGCATTACCTTGGTCTGGTTTCTCAGGAGATTAGGCGGCTCAGCCGGCTGGTGCGCAGTATGCTGGAGATTTCTCGGCTGCAAAACCAGGGCTTCCCCAGAGAGCAGATGCACCGGTTTGATGTGACGGAATGCGTGGGGCAGGTGCTGATTTCTTTTGAGCAGAAGATCAACGGCAAGGGCTTGGATGTGGAAGTAGACTTCCCGGAATACCCAGTCTACGCCTTAGGTGTGCTGGACCCAATTACCCAGGTGGTCTACAACCTCATTGACAATGGGGTAAAGTTCTCCCCGGAGGGAGGCTCTTTGGGTCTGCGAATCCGGGAGGGCGGCTCCAAGGTCTATGTATCCGTTTCCAATACCGGCCCATGCATCCCCCCGGAGGAGCTGCCTCTGGTTTTTGACCGATTCCATAAGATCGACAAGAGCCGCAGCCAGAACCGGGACGGATGGGGACTGGGTCTGTACATTGTAAAGACCATCGTGTGCAGCCATGGAGAGGACATTTCTGTCACCAGCCGGGATGGAAAGACGGAATTTACATTTACGCTTACAAAGGTGCATAGTTTGTAAGAGGAATGAATTAAGAAATTCGGGAATGGTCTTGACCGTTCCGGACGCAAACCTTTCGCTAAAAACGAGGGAGGAGGGAAACTTTTGTTCCACGATCAGGAAAACCCCATCGAACCGGAATATGTGATCACCCAAACGGAATATCGCTACAACGGCACTTACGGAACAGGAAAGACAGAGCCTCCCAAGCGCCGGAGCCTCCTGTGGCTGTGGATCGTTCTGGCTGCTGTATTTGTAGGCAGCACAGTATCCATATTAGAGCATATTGCCTCCCAGACCGACACCAAGTCCAACACGGAGTCCGCTGCGGCTGATCCGGTATCTTCCGTGGAAGACAATGCTTCTTTCGGACGCAATCCGGAGGGCTTGCAGGCGATCTTGCCTACCCAGTTGCCCACAGAAGATATGGGGGAGAAGAAGGATAACGAGCTTGTGATCATGGATGCCCCTGCGGCTGTGCCCAACATTCCTCAGGGAAGCGGTCTGTCCTTACAGGCCATCTATAAAAAGGTGAGCCCCAGTGCTGTTTCCGTCACAGCCCTTACCAGCAGGGGCAAGACACACGGCTCCGGCATTATTATGACCGACAGCGGCTATATCATCACAAATTGTCATGTGATCGAAGGCGGGGAAAGTCTCATCGTCACCTTGTTTGACGGAAGATCCTGCGAGGCAGACCTTGTGGGCAAGGATGAAGCCAGCGACCTGGCTGTGCTGCAGATCTACACCGACGGTCTGACTCCTGCGGAGTTCGGTAACTCTGACCGGGTGCAGGTGGGAGATGCCGCCATTGCCATTGGCGACCCTCTGGGCTTAGAGCTGCGGGGCACCATGACTGAGGGCATTATCTCTGCCATCAACCGGGATCTGACTGTGGAAGGCCGCCTCATGACGCTGCTCCAAACCACCGCTGCCCTCAACGAGGGCAACTCCGGTGGCCCTCTCATTAACTGCTATGGGCAGGTGGTTGGCATCAACACCGCCAAGATCGGCAAGTTCTATTCCGGCGGTGTGGAGGCTCTGGGCTTCGCCATTCCCATTAACACCGCCAAGGAGATCATCGATCAGTTGATCACCCAGGGCTTTGTGTCGGGAAGAGCCGCCCTTGGTGTGGATACCACTGTACTGGACTCCCAGTACCGCTTCTTCTATGACCTTCCCGAGGGGCTTTATGTGACAGAAGTTCCCGAGGGGTCTTTTGCCTGGCAGATCGGCCTGCGCCGGGGTGATACCATTACCTCCCTTGCTGGGGTAGAGATCAAGACAGAAGAAGACTTAATTGCATTTCTCAGCCAGTACAAGCCGGGGGATGCGGTGAAGATCGAGGTCTACCGCAGCCACAGAGTGCTGGAAGGGGAACTGGTGCTGATGGAAGCCGGAAAGGACGGGGCTACGCCATGATGCTTGCCTGATGGGCAAATAATGTTGCCCCGATGGGGCAGTTAAGGTGTCCCTTCGGGACGAAATTGAAATAATATGCCGGTTGGGGTGGGATTGCTGCTCTGACCGGCTTTTATGATCCTTCGGCTCAATGATGTTTCCCCTTCGGGGATGGATTTGTATTGGGATTCGTAGGGAACGGTCTTGACCGTTCCGTTCCTCGATGTTTGAGGAGGCTTCCAATAGAATCCGTAGGGGACGATGCCCACATCGTCCCACAAATCGCCCCCCCAATTATCCGAATTTGCCCCCAATGCTACTATTTTTTGGATTTTACTGCGGGACGATGTGGGCATCGTCCCCTACAAATGGTTACACCCAATACTCACATAAACCAAAATTCACAGCGAAACGCACCACTGTCAACTGCTCCCTCCTTTTTGTTCTCCCTGCGTGTACTTTCGGCCCCAGAGAGCCTTGTGAATGCAAATTCCGACATAAAGCGAAACTGATAAAAAGATAGTTGAAATCGGTTGACAACCTATGGTATATGCAGTATAATATTATGTGACATAGAGGAAAGGAGCGAGGCACTTGGTAAAAACCGTCGATCTTTATGATTTTCAGCATACTTTGGCCAGGGAATATTTGGAGAGATTCGTCTATCCCTGGGAGGCTCTGCCCAGTCTGAAGGAAGAAATCGTCCGCTTGGGACAGACTCTTGGAGAAGAATACCGGGAAGTTAGCCCTCAGGTCTGGGTGCATCAGGAGGCAACCGTTGCCCCCACAGCCTTCCTTGGCAAGCCCTGCATCATTGGCAAGGGCACAGAAGTGCGCCACTGTGCTTTTATTCGTGGCTCTGCCTTGGTTGGAGAAAACTGTGTGGTTGGCAACTCTGTGGAATTAAAAAATGTGATTCTCTTTGACAATGTGCAGGTTCCTCATTATAACTATGTAGGCGACAGCATTCTGGGCTATAAGGCCCACATGGGTGCAGGGTCTTTGACCTCCAATGTGAAGTCCGACAAGAGCCTTGTGGTGATCCGCGGCCTTGAAGAGGAAGTGGCCACGGGCTTAAAAAAGGTGGGCGCGCTGGTGGGTGACTTTGTGGAGGTCGGCTGTAATGCTGTTCTCAATCCCGGTACAGTAATCGGGCGCAATTCCAATATCTACCCCCTTACCTTCGTCCGAGGTGTCGTGCCTGCGGACAGTATTTTGAAAAACAATGGCCAGCTTGTAAAAAAGCAGGGGAAGGAGTAACTTCATGGGTAAATATTTTGGTACTGACGGCTTCCGGGGAGAAGCCAATGAAAGCCTCACCGCTGAGCACGCATATAAGGTAGGACGCTTCTTAGGCTGGTATTATAGCCGCTTGAAGCACCGGGCAGGAAGTGACGAGCCCGCACGGATTGTCATTGGTAAGGATACCCGCCGCTCCGGCTATATGCTGGAATACTCTCTGGTAGGCGGCCTGGTGGCTAGTGGTGCAGATGCCTATTTGCTCCATGTTACTACCACCCCTTCCGTTGCCTATGTGGTACGCACCGATGAATTCGACTGCGGCATCATGATCTCTGCCAGTCACAATCCTTATTAT
This sequence comes from Faecousia sp., assembly GCA_045632785.1. Classification (GTDB taxonomy): domain Bacteria; phylum Bacillota; class Clostridia; order Oscillospirales; family Oscillospiraceae; genus Faecousia. The sequence goes on along the minus strand of JAZQXK010000119.1, from coordinate 4,264 downwards.
GACAACGGCATCAAGCTCATTAACAGCTTTGGTGAGAAGATGGACGAATCCGTCATTGCCCTTGTTGAAGACTATTTGGACGGCAAACTTCACGCCTTTGGTCGGGATTGGCCGGAGTTGCCTCTGGCACGGCGGGATCTCATTGGCCGCACGGTTGACTATGTGGCAGGCAGAAACCGCTATATCGGCTACCTGATTTCTCTTGGTATGTATTCCTTCAAGGGCATCAAGGTGGGTCTGGACTGCGCCAACGGCAGTGCATGGAACATTGCCAAGTCCGTTTTTGATGCTTTGGGGGCAAGAACCTATGTGATGAATGCCGAGCCCAATGGATTTAACATCAATAAAGATGCAGGCTCGACTCATATTGAGCATTTGCAGCGCTTCGTTCTGGAAAACGAGTTGGATATCGGTTTTGCCTACGATGGAGATGCAGACCGCTGTATGTGCGTAGATGAAAATGGCAATGTGGTCAATGGCGATCATATTCTCTATATCTGCGGTAAGTATATGAAGGAGCAGGGAAAGCTGCTGAGCAACACTGTGGTAACTACGGTCATGTCCAACTTTGGTCTGTACAAAGCTTTTGATGAGTTGGGCATTGCCTATGCCAAGACTGCGGTTGGTGACAAGTATGTTTATGAATATATGACCAACAATGGTTGCCGCCTGGGCGGTGAGCAGAGCGGCCATATCATCTTCTCCAAGTTTGCCTCCACCGGTGACGGCATCCTGACCAGTTTGAAGGTCATGGAAGTTATGATGGCGAAGAAGACCCCCATCAGCAAGTTGGCAGAGGGTCTGACCATTTATCCCCAGATCCTGAAGAATGTCCGGGTCAAGGATAAGGCCCTTGCCCAGAGCGATCCGGAAGTACAGGCAGCTGTGCAGGCGGTTACTGCAGAACTGAAGGACACCGGGCGCATTTTGGTGCGTGAGTCCGGCACAGAGCCGGTGGTTCGGGTCATGGTGGAAGCGGAAAGCGAAGATATCTGCCAGAGATGCGTGGATCAGGTTGTGGAGGTCATTCTCCGCCAGGGACATGGGCTGGGAGTGTGAGCCGGTGGCTCAATGATGTTTGTCCTGCGGACAAATGATGCGGCTTTGCCATGATGCATGCCCCATGGGCAAATGATGTTGCCCCGGTGGGGGCAGTTAAGGTGTCCTTTCGGGACGGGTTTGAAATATAGCTTCGTAGGGAATGGTCAAGACCGTTCCCTACGAAAAGACAGGTAAACTGCCAGACAAACCAAAATTTACGATATAACTGGCCCCTGTCCACTATCCACTGTCAACTCCTTTCCGCTGTCTGCTGTTACCTGCCTGGCGTGTTGGCGTTTATTTACACAGTAGTGGCAAAAAACTGCCCCTTTCCATGACGGAAAGGGGCAGAAAACTTTATATGACCTTAGAGATTACTCAGCGTGGTCAACCTTGTACATATGCTCGATCAAGTCCAGAACCTTGTTGGAGTAGCCGATCTCGTTGTCGTACCAGGAAACGACCTTGACGAAGGTGTCGGTCAGAGCGATGCCGGCATTGGCATCAAAGATGGAGGTGCGGGCATCGCCCAGGAAGTCGGAAGAAACAACAGCTTCCTCAGTGTAGCCCAGAACGCCCTTCAACTCGCCTTCGGAAGCAGCCTTCATAGCGGCGCAGATCTCTTCGTACTTAGCGGGCTTAGCCAGGTTGACAGTCAGGTCAACAACAGAAACGTCCAGAGTGGGAACACGCATGGACATACCGGTCAGCTTGCCGTTTAGCTCGGGGATAACCTTGCCAACAGCCTTGGCGGCGCCGGTGGAGGAGGGGATGATGTTGCCGGAAGCAGCACGGCCGCCTCTCCAGTCCTTCAGGGAAGGACCGTCAACGGTCTTCTGGGTAGCGGTAGCGGAGTGAACGGTGGTCATCAGGCCATCGGTGATGCCCCAGTTGTCGTTCAGAACCTTGGCGATGGGGGCCAGGCAGTTGGTGGTGCAGGAAGCGTTGGAAACGAAGACCATATCCTTGGTGTACTTATCCAGGTTGACACCGCAGACGAACATGGGGGTGGCATCCTTGGAAGGAGCGGACATAACGACCTTCTTAGCACCGGCAGTGATGTGAGCAGCAGCCTTCTCCTGGGTCAGGAACAGACCGGTGGACTCTACGACATACTCAGCACCCACTTCGCCCCAGGGCAGGTTGGCGGGATCACGCTCTGCGAATACGGGGATGGACTTGCCGTTGACAATGATGGAGTTTTCAGTGTGAGCGAGCTCGCCCTGGAACTGACCGTGCATGGTGTCATACTTCAGCATGTAAGCCAGGTAATCAGCGGGGCACAGGTCGTTGATGCCAACGATCTCGATTTCGGGATGGTTCAGGCTGGCGCGGAAGACCATACGGCCGATACGACCGAAGCCATTGATGCCAACTTTGATAGACATAATATTTTCCTCCATTTCATATCACCGCTCAAAACGGCGGCACATTACACATTCAAATCAGGGCTTTCACCCTCGCCCATATTATACAATATTCGCTTCCGTCTGTAAAGCCGATGTTTTTCACAAAATAGGGGCGTTTCTCACGAAAATCTTATGCGTTTTGAGTAATTTTCCAGCATTTATCTATGCGTTTGTGGGGAATATCTCGCAGAAATGCACATCGCCAGGGCTTTGGCATAAGATGGTGGGAGGTGATTTTTATGGATTACTTGCTGCCTCTGGCCCTGTCCCGGGCGGGGGCTTCTTCTCTGGAGGATTTCCAGCGGGCCAGGGGGCTTCCTGTGACCGGGCAGGCTGACAGAGCCACTGCGGAGGCCCTTTCTCCCTATCTTTTGGGCTATTTGCAGGTGCGATTGGTGAAGGGGGATACCTTCTGGGGGCTTTCTCAAAAGTACAATACCTCCCCTGAGGCCATTGCCGCTGCCAACCCCCGACTAGACCCCCGGCGGCTGCAAATCGGAACTTTGGTCACTGTGCCTCTCCCTTTTGATGTTGTACCTACGGATATTCCCATGACCTCCCGGCTTTGCAGTCTGTGTTTGCAAGGCTTGACGGCCCGATACCCGGAAATGACTCTGCGCACCCTGACTACCACTGCCTACGGGCGCAAGGTGGAGCGGCTTCATTTCGGCAGGGGACAGCGGAAGGTGATCTACACCGCCGCCCACCATGCCAACGAATGGATCACAGCCACCCTTCTTCTGGCCTTTACGGAAAACCTGTTCAAGGCAGCCTTGCAGAATGACAGCATCGGAGGCTTCTCGGCAAGAAGACTGCTGCAGGTCGCTTCCGTAGATCTCATTCCTATGGTGAACCCGGATGGGGTGGACTTGGTCACCGGAGCGATCCAACCGGGTCAGCCGCAGTACGAAAACGCCCGCACTTTGGCGGAGTTTTACCCCTCCATACCCTTCCCCTCCGGGTGGAAGGCCAATCTGCTGGGTGTTGACTTAAATCTCAACTACCCCGCCCAGTGGGAGGAAGCCCGGAGAATCAAGTATTCTCAGGGCTTCACCAGACCCGGCCCCAGAGATTTTGTGGGAGAAGCACCCTTGGATCAAAAGGAAGCAAGGGCCCTTTATGATTTGACACGACAGGTAGACCCGGCTATGGTGCTGGCCTATCACAGCCAAGGGGAAGTGATCTACTGGCAGTTTGCGGATTATGAAGTGCCGGGGGCAAGAGCCTTGGCAGAGCGGTTCTCCCAGCTCAGCGGCTATGCTTTGGAGGACACCCCCTATGCCTCCTCCTTTGCAGGCTACAAGGACTGGTTTATTCAGCAGTTCCGCAGGCCGGGGTATACCATTGAGGTGGGAAGGGGAGAGAGTCCCTTGCCCCTTTCCCAGTTTCCCAAGATCTACAGGGACAATGTGGGGATCCTGGCGCAAGGAATGGCGGGGCTGTGAGCCTTCGGCTCAATGATGTTTCCCCTTCGGGGAAATGATGCGGCTTCGCCATGATGCTTGCCCACTGGGTAAATGATGTTGCCCCGGTGGGGCAGTTGTGGGTCCCTTCGGGACGAATTTGAAATAGGGGTTCCGTGGGGACGAGGTTTCGTTCCTTTGTGCATGGGATTGGTCTTGCATTGCAAAAGGGGAATGTGCTATACTAGGCTGGTAGGGAATTTCAAATTTTGGTTTATCGGGCAGTTTAGGGAACCCCATTGTAGGGCTGGGGCATTGGTTTATGGTGTTTCTAGGAATTATGGTGTGATTGCCACTGGCAATCATTTCATTTTGATTCGCTGCGGGTTGCACCGCACTGGCAGAAATTCA
>JAZQXK010000118.1:0-7531 GCA_045632785.1 Faecousia sp. | reverse complement strand
TAAATTACTTCAGGTTGCCCAGGTCGGTAACGTTAACGTTGGTGACAGCAGGCATAGCACTGATGTCGTTGGAAACCTTGATGGTGCCCTCGAACATAGCCTTAACCAGAGCGGCGTAGTCCTCAGCAGTGAACTTGCCCTCTGCGAACTGAGTGGTAGCAGTGGGGATCTGAACATAGTTCAGCTCAGCATTGTCGCCGGAAACCAGACCCAGAGTAACGATCTTGCCAGCATAGTTGGCCCAGTTGCCCTTGATGACAACGTCGTTCAGAGTGTCGATGGTGGTGGGGGCCAGACCCTTCATTGCGGAAGTAACGGTCATGCCAGCGCCATAGGCAGTGTCGATGATAGCAGACTGGTCAACGTCAACACCGATGACCTTGCCGTTAACCTTCTGAGCAGCCTCAGCAGCGGAAGTGTAGATGCCGCCGCCGCAAGCGAAGACGATCTCAGTGCCGTCAGCATACCAGGTGTCCATAGCAGCGGTGATGTCAGCATCGCCGAAGAACTGGTTGCCGTAAGCGTACTTCATGTCAACAGTGATGCCCAGCTCCTTAGCAGCGGCGTCAACGCCCTGCACGTAGCCGAAGCCGTAACGGATAACAGCGGGAACAGCCATGCCGCCCAGGAAGCCCAGCTTGGTGTAGCCCAGCTTAACAGCAGCGTAGCCAGCCATGTAGCCGCAGAGCTCTTCCTGATAGATAGCGCAGTAAACGTTATCCATGTGGACATAGTCGGTCAGGTTCCAGTTGTCGGGGTTGTAGTCATAGGACTCGCCCTTCAGAGCAACGCCACCCTCCAGCAGGTCGCCCTTAGCGACGTCCAGAGCGATGAACTTAACTTCGGGGTACTTGCCGGAAACTTCAGCGATGGTGCCGCCGAAAGCGTAGCCGGGCATAACCAGGACGGTGTAGCCGTCAGCGATAGCCAGCTCTACGGAAGCAACACGGCCAGCGGTATCGTTGGTGGTGGGCTTGTAGTACTTAACTTCCACTTCGTTGTCGGCGCCGAACTTCTGAACGGCTTCCCAAGTAGTCTGGTTGAAGGACTGGTCAGTGATATCGCCGTAGTCAGTGATCATGGCGACCTTGGTGCCCTCGGCATTGTTTTCGTTACCGTTGCAAGCAGCCAGAGCGAAAACCATGACCATGGCAAGGAGAAGTGCGATGAGTTTCTTCATTTTTCTTACCTCCAAATATGTAATGGTTTGGTATATTTACAGCAAGGCGATATGCCCTACTGTATGATAACTTTGTACCACAATTCCACCTAAAAATCAACCCATATTTTGTAAACCCTTCAAAGATTCGTGATTTTATACAATGGACTCGGAATTGTTCCTGTTCTTTTGGTCAAGCCATGTGTTCACTTGCCACAAAGCTGAACGGCAGCAATTCCGCCAAAGTCCGGGACTCCACCGTATCCAATCCGATCATGTGGATCACGAAATCATCACGGCAGAACTCCCGCATGACCTGACGGCACACACCGCAGGGCGGGAAAGCCCCGGTGATCACCCCATCCTTACCGCCGCAGACGGCAATGGCTACAAAATCCCGGTGTCCGTCATAAACAGCCTTGAAAAACGCGGTACGCTCGGCGCAATTAGTCGGGCCGTAGGACGCATTTTCAATATTGCAGCCCTGATAGACGGTTCCGTCGGCACACAGAAGGGCAGCGCCCACCTTATAGCCGGAGTAAGGGGCATAGGCATGCTGCATTGCTTCCTTTGCCAGGGCTACCAATTCTTCCTTATTTACCATAGTTCATTCCTCCAAAATTGATTTTCCGTGGGATCGTTCCCAGGGGAGGGGCTTTACAGAATTTCCTCTGCAAAGCTCTTGCCGGGGCAGGCGTACTCTACGCCCAGCAGCTCTGCCACTGTAGCGGCAATATCAGCAAAACTGTAGCGGGTGCCCAAACTGCCGGGGCGGACCTTCTTGCCGGCAATCAGGAGAGGCACATACTCTCTGGTGTGATCGGTGGTAGCGGTATAGCCCGGGTCACAGCCGTGGTCGGCAGTAATCATAACCACATCATCCTCCCCCAGCTTTTCCATAAAGCCGGGCAGCCAGGCATCAAATTCATTCAGAGCCTGGGCATAGCCCTCGATGTTCCTGCGGTGACCGTAGAGCATATCAAAGTCTACCAGATTCACAAAGCACAGACCCTTGAAGTCCTGCTCAGCATAGCGCATGGCGTGTTCCATGCCGTTGGTGTTGCTCTGGTTGTAGACATGCTCCGTGGTACCCTGACCGGCAAAAATATCGTAGATCTTGCCTACACCGAGGGATGCCTGACCGGCTTCACACAGGGCATCCAGCAGGGTCTTTGCAGGGGGCTCTAAGGAGAAGTCGTGGCGATTGGAGGTTCTCTTGTAATTGCCGGAAGTGCCGATGAAGGGACGGGCAATAACCCGGCCTACACCGTGCTTGCCCCGGAGTATCTTCCGGGCAATGCGGCAGTATTCATAAAGCTGCTCGGGAGGAATAATCTCCTCATGGGCGGCGATCTGGAATACGGAGTCCGCGGAGGTATAGACGATCAGGTCGCCGGTGCGAACGTGCTCGTCGCCGTACTTATCAATAACCTCTGTGCCGGACCAGGGGGCATTTGCCAGAACCCCGCGGCCTGTAGCGGCACGGAAGGGCTTCAGAACTTCCTCAGGGAAGCCCTCGGGATAGGTGGGAAGGGGGCTGGGGGACACGATACCCGCAATTTCCCAGTGGCCGATGGTGGTATCCTTGCCCATGGAGGCCTCACTCAGGCGGCAGAAAGCACCGGTGGGCGCTTCTGTCTTTTCCAGGCACTCCACACCGTCCACATTGCCCAGGCCCAGCTTTCTCATGTTGGGAATGTGCAGGTTGGGAGAGGTGGCGCAGCTTCTCAGGGTATTGACACCCACATCACCGAAGCTCTCGGAATCGGGCATAGCACCGATGCCGAAGGAGTCCAGTACAAACAAAAACACTCGTTTCATGGTATTCACCTCTTGGTTTTGGTATTCCCCATAAGGGGGCATAAGGGGCGGCAGCGCCGCCCCGGATCATATACTTACTTATTCTCCATCTTCACGGCAACTTCCAGAGCGACCTTCATCATAGTGGTGAAGGAGTTCTGGCGCTGCTCGGAGGAGGTCAGCTCACCGGTGAGCACATGGTCGGAAATGGTGCAGATGCAAAGACCACGCTTGCCATACCGGGCGGCGTTCATGTACAGAGCGGCGGCTTCCATTTCCAGAGCCATAACGCCCATCTTTCTAAGGCCGTTCAGCTTGCCAATGCCCTCGGGCACGCCCTCATGGTCGCCGTAGAATACATCGGAAGAATTGACGTTGCCTACATGGTAGGTTGCGCCTGCTTCCTCGGAAGCCTCAACGGCAGCCTTCAGAAGGTCATAGGAAGCAATGGCAGCGAAGGTGCCGGGGAAATGGAACTGGTCAGCCCAGTTAGAATCGGTGCAGGCGCCCTGTGCGGTCACCAGGTCATACAGGTTGATATGCTCCTGAATGGAACCGGCAGAGCCAACACGGATGATGTTCTCCACACCGTAGCCATTAAACAGCTCATGGGAATAGATGCCGATGGCAGGCATGCCCATGCCGGAAGCCATAACGGAAACCTTGACACCCTTATAATAACCGGTGTAGCCCTGAACGCCACGAACATTGTTCACCAGAACAGGGTTCTCCAGGAAAGTCTCAGCAATAAACTTGGAACGCAGGGGATCGCCAGGCATGAGAACGGTCTTGCCGAAATCACCGGGCTTGGCACTAATATGAGGGGTAGGGGTAGTAAGCATAGTCGTTTCCTCCTAATAAATATTTTCAATCCGTCCCGAAGGGGCACCATGACTGCCCTTTGGGGCAACTTCACTGATCCGAAAGATCACACAGCAACCTTGAAAAACTGATTTTGATGGGCTGAGCGAGAGATTTTGTTCCAAATTTTATGTTGAAAACCGCGGGAATACTGGATGTCTTTCAAGGTTTTCATAAATAAAAGTTGGGGCAAAAGATCCGCTCAGCACGCAAAAGATGTTTTGCAAGGTGCTATTAATAACTGCCGTCGTTGGCAGCTTCCTTGCCGGCTTCCATAGCCTTGGCCAGCTTGACAATCCGGGAAGTGCCCAGACGATCAGCACCCAGACGGATGAACTCCTCTGCATCGGCAATGCTGGAAATGCCGCCGGCAGCCTTGATCTTTACATTGGAGCCAACATGGGCAGCGAACAGAGCCACATCAGCGAAGGTAGCACCGGCAATGGAGAAGCCGGTAGAGGTCTTGATATAGTCAGCACCGGCAGCGGTGACCACACGGCACATCCGGATCTTCTCTTCCTCGGTGAGCAGGCAGGTCTCAATAATGACCTTCAGGATCTTGTCGCCGCAGGCGGCCTTGATCTGGCGGATCTCTTCTTCCAGCAGGTCGTACTTGCCGTCCTTGACCCAGCCGATGTTAATGACCATGTCCACTTCGTCAGCGCCGTTGGCAATGGTATCTTTTGCCATGAAGCACTTGGAAGCGGTGGTGGCATAGCCGTTGGGGAATCCGATGACAGTGCAGATGGCCAGCTTATCGCCCACATATTCCTTGGCCTGCTTAACATAGGACTGGGGAATGCAAACGGAGGCAGTCTGATACTTCATGCCGTCATCGCAAATGCCCTTGATCTCAGCCCAGGTAGCAGTCTGACCCAGCAGAGTGTGGTCGCATCTTCCCAGAATTTCCTTCAGTTCCATAACAATTCGCTCCTATTCAAAATAATTTGTTTGTGAATTTTATAAGTCAATGGGTTGGGGAGCTCCGTGAAGCTTGATCTTCTTATGCTCCCGGATACCTCTGACCCAGCATTTGTGGCACATGGCAATGTAGCTGTCATTGCCACCCAGAAGAAGCTGCTTGCCCTCGGTGACGATATAGCCCTCGCTGTCGATTCGGGCGTTGACCGTGGCCTTTGCCCCGCAGTCGCAGATGGTCTTGATCTCCTGAATGGTGTCTGCTACTTCCATCAGCCGCTTGCTGCCTGCAAAGAGATGGCACTGGAAGTCTGTGCGCAGGCCAAAGCACATCACCGGGATCTTGTAATCGTCTACGATGGTGCGGAGCTGGTCGATCTGCTCCGGGGTCATAAACTGGCACTCGTCCACGATAATCACATCGCAGGCATCCTTTTGGGTTTCTTCAAAAAGGGTCAGCACATTCCGCTCCGGGGAAATGACCTCCACCTCAGCCTCCAAGCCGATACGGCTACGCAGGATCTGCTTGCCGTCCCGGGTGTCGGCACTGGGCTTCATAAGCCAGACCTTCAATTCATTTTCTTCGTAGTTATACTTGGCAATCAACGCCTGGGCGGTTTTAGATGAACCCATGGCTCCGTATTTGAAGTAGAGCTTTGCCATCTTTGCGCTCCTTCCTGTTTGTGTTTTTATTTTTAATGCGCCATGGCGCAATTCATGCCTTCTGGCAATTCATGTGCATAAGCACAATTTACACTACCCACAGGCTGCAATTTCATTGCGTCAGCGGCTCAACGCCACCCAATGTCCTTAGAAATGGCCTCCGCAGTCGATCTTACCAGCTCAATGGTTTTGTGATCAATGGTAGGCTGCAAGGGGTTTAGCAGTTCTACCATGCCCAAAGCATAGAGGCACGAGCCGGAAGCATCGAAAATCGGCGCGCCTACAGACTGCAGCCCCGGGCGGAACTCTCCCCGCTCTACAGCATACCCCAGTTCTCTGGTCAGCTCCAACTGCACCTGTAGTTCCTGCCAGGAGGTCAGTGTGGCAGCGGTCTGAGCCACCATACCCTTGCCGCTCAAAAGACTTTTTGCCTTGGCTTCCGGCATATGGGCCAGAATGCTCTTACCCTGAGAGGTGCAGTGCAGGGGGACTCTGCTTCCCACCTCGGAGGAAATATGGAAGCCCGTCTTGGGTTCTTCCCCACCGACCAAAATCAGCTCACTGCCGCTGAGCCTCGCTAAGTACACAGACTGCCCCAATTCTTTCATCAGCTTCGCCATATGGGGTCTTGCCAGCTCCACCACGTTCCAGGAGCTGCTGGCAGAGCTTCCCAACTCAAACAGGTGGAAGCCCAGGCGGTACTTCCCGTCCGGCCCCTGCTCCACAATGGCGGAATCCAGCATGGAAGAAAGCAGGCCGTGAACCGTGCTTTTCGCCCAGCCGGTGACATTAACCAGCTCCGTCAGGGACATAGGGCTCCCTGCTGCCCAAAAATGATCCAGCAGCTCGATGGCCTTTTCCACAGAGCGCACATGTCTGCTTTGGGTTGCCATAGCTTCTCTCTCCGTTTCTCTCCCCAAAAGTCCGGGGATTCAAATTTATTTTATGCTTCTGCCGTTTCTTTACCCTTTTCTTTTATGATTGTAAGGATAATCTTGACCACTATAACGGAAACAGCAACCGCACTCACACCATGCAGCACCGTCAGCCACACGGAATAGGACTGATCTCCAATCCTCAGAAAAAACACTATCCCCTGTAGGATAGCCACAATGCTCCAGCAAACAAGCTGAAGTATTCTGCCTTTTACTTGCATATGGTGTCCTCCGTTTCTCTGCCCCAAATCCGGGGCGTTAAATTTCTTTTATGCTTCTGCTGTTTCGTTTCTCTTTTCTATTCCTCCGGTAAGAACCTGCAATCATACGCAGCCCATGCCGCAAACCAGCAGCACCGCTGCCGCCCCAAGAGCCACCACCGCCAGGATGCTCATAACCAAAATCCAGCGGCTTGCCTGTTTTTTTGTAATACTAAACATGGCCTGTCCTCCTATCGGGCATCAGAAGCGTCCTTCAGGATCTGGACATTCTTCTTTTCATACTTGTTAAAGACGGAGGTATCAAAGTCCTCCGGGTCGATGGTGCCCTTGTACCAATCGCAGCCGTTAAAATAGGCCTGAATCTCCGGATTGGAGAACTTTCTGCCGTGGCGGGCAAAGATCTCGTTTCTGGCCAGCACCAGTTCCCAATCGGACAGATCGTTATAGTCCGCAGGGGTCAGGTAGCGGCTGTCGGAAGCAGCGATGAGATAAGTGGGCTCGGGAGCTTCTGTGGGAGCTTCTGTAGGTACTTCCGTGGGGGGTTCCGTAGGAGCTTCCGTGGGGGCTTCCGTGGAGGCTTCCGTGACTTGCTCCGTAGGGGGTTCGGTTGCTTCTTCGCCGGGGATTTGGTTTGACATCTGATCGGGATCTGTCTGCTCCACCGGCTCGGTGGGCTCAGGGGTTTCTCCCCGCCACAGGCCAAAGGACAGGCTGACACCCGCCAAAAGGCCAATACTAAAGGCCAAGATCAGGCTCACGGTGAGCATCCACAGCCTCTGCTTCTTTGTAGCCATATCCGGCTTTTTTCTCCGGTGCAGCTGCTTTTCCGGGTCTTCCCGGCTGGTCTGCTCCGGCTTTATGGGCTGCTCACGCTCCACAGCTACGCCGCCCATGGTGATCCCAGGCTTCTGGGGGGTAGGCCGGGGACTTTGGGCAGGTGCGTTGGGGGGCGCAGGGGCTTTCTGCACCGGCAC
>JAZQXK010000117.1:0-4093 GCA_045632785.1 Faecousia sp. | reverse complement strand
TCCCCTGCATACCAGTGGGAGTTGCCCGCATCGTCTGTATACTTCAGAGGCTCCAAGCCGTTGGCTACCACTTCGCCGGTATGGCTGTCCAAAACCACATAGCCGGCATATTCCAGCCCTGTGCCGGTGGACTGGATGGGTTCTCCCTTTTCGCCCTGGGTCATAACACTGTGGCTATGGCCGTCAATGATAAAACTCAGGCCGGTGGTATTGGCATAAAGGTCTGCAGAGCGATTGGGCTTGGATTCCTCATCGACACCCAGGTGCGACAGGGCGATCACTGTGCCCGCAGCATGCTTCACCAGGTTAATGGCCTTCTGCACCGCCTCATACATTTCTTTTCCTTCCAGGAATTGCAGCCCCTGAATAAGAGCAGGATTTGCCTTGGTGCGGGTCTCCGGGGTGATCACACCTACAAAGCCTACAGAAAGGCCAAAGTCGGAAACCACCACTGTGCCGGGCTCAAAGATGGGCTCTCCCCACTCATCCAGCACGTTGGCGCAGAGCACCTCAAAGTCTGCCATACCCATATTCTCCTGCAGAATCTGGTAGCCATAGTCAAACTCATGGTTACCCAAGGTTGCAAGGTTGTATCCGGCGGCGTTCATCATATCCACAGCATCCATGCCCTTAGTGGTGCTGACATAGGAAGTGCCCTGGCTGAAATCACCGGCATCTACCAAAATGACATCCGCACCAATCTGCTCAAACCTGTTTCTCAGCTCTGCCACAGCGGCATAGCCCTCAATGGAGCCGTGGACATCGTTGGTATGCAGAACCACAGTCTTGCCATAGTAGTCAGAGGTAACAGACAGCACCACCCGGTACATCATCTCTGCCAGCTCAGCACGCATACAGGTTCCCTTGGGTACCAGCTTGCCCTCCGCACGACCACGGATGATGAAATTGTGTACCGCCCACTGCATAGACTCCTTCGCCCAGCTTCCCACATCCCTAGCATCTGTAAAGCTGCTCAAGTCCTGTCTGCCGCCGTTGTCCTGCCCCACATACTGAATAAACTGGTAAAATATCTTTGCCAATTCTTCACGGGTGGCAGTGCGTGTAGGCTTGAAAGTGCCGTCACCGTAGCCGTTGACGATGCCGTTTTCCGATGCCCATTCCACAGCCTCGGTATACCACTTTCCCTGGGGCACATCGCTGAAGGTGCCCTGATAAGCGCCCAGGCCCTTACCTCCTGCGGCACGGAAGAGAACCGTAACAATCATGGCTCTGTTGACCTGAGTCTTGGGGGCAAAGTGGGTATCGTTGATACCTTCCATATAGCCCGCCCGGGTCATAGCCATGACGGAATCGTAGAACCAGTCATCTTCCTCTACATCTACATAGGTTTTGTTGACATCCCCTGCAAGGGTCGCCGGAGCCATAGACAGCACCAGAGCCAAAGCCACAAGCAGAGCCAGCAGTTTTTTTGTCAGTTTCATAGCAGAACCTCCCCATTTGATTTCTTGCTACTATACTAACATTTACTCCGGAAAAATGCAAGTATCACCTGCGTTTATCCTGAAAACAGACACAGGAAGGATATGCCTTTTCCAGAAGCTTCAGCCCACTGCACGCAAATTCCGCCTCCGGGCACGGTTCTGTAAAATGAAAGGCCGCAAAACCGTCTTCCATTTGGCTCGCCTCGGGAGGAAGAACCGCCCCCAGGGTTTCCGTCAAGATGGACACTGCGGCACAGACCAGATCCTGTCCTCTGGGGGCCAGACCTGCGTGCCCCGCCACCATCACCCCCCCGGAGAGGCGTCCTGCCCGGATCACAGCCCCCCCTGGGCAACTGCCCTGGCTTTCTCCGCAAAGGGATGCTCTGCCCTCTGTGTGCCGGGAACGGGAGCCATACCGGCTCTGACCATCTGGGCAAGCTGCGCCGCTTCAAACCGCTGCCGCCCCTGGGCAATGCGCTGCACCAGCTCGGTCTTGCCCTTAAAGTCCATCATGCCCAGCATCAAAAGTGCCTGTTCTGCCCGTTGGGGGTCAAAAACGCCCATTTGATAGAGCTGTACCGCCAGGTCGTTGTATGTCTGCTTTTTGTACTGGCTCTGAGTCTGCACCTGCACCTCTACATCGAATACAGGCAGGCGCATGCCGCCGTCCCGATTCATAGGCACAAGATTATCGTTGGCATAGGAGATATACCGGGCAGCGCCGTATTCTCCCAGAATCCGGAAGCGGCGGGGCAGGGTGTAAAACTGGCGGATCAGCTCAATGCAAAGCTCCGTGACCTTGCGGAAGGCCCGGTAAGAGGAGGCGATCATATCCCGACTCAAGCCGTTGCCCGCCTCCTGCAGAGCCGCAATGGCAGAGGCCGCAGTGAGGGAAGCGGAGGTGCCGCCGTTGTTTACATCCCGGTTGCCGCTGACCTCCTTCATTTCGTTGATCTTCATCTGCATATAGGTCAGACACCCCTGAGGCATGGGATGGGTGGTGATCTGCTTGACACTGTCATCGTCGATGCGCCCCGCCACATGGACAAATTTCTTGGTCATGTCCGCATATTCTGCCTCGTTGACACCGCCATCCAGTCTTACAAACCACCGGGGTGTGGCAGAAGCAACGGCATTCTGCAAAATGCTGTTGTTCAGCATATCAATGGCCTTCTGAGGCTCTTTGCACAGGTCTACATAGCCATAGCCACAGCCGGGATAGCCCTCCTCCGGAAACAGAGGGTCAAAAATAAAGGGATACATTCCGTGGTCATACAGGCCTCTTTGGGAATAGTCTTCCTCATTTTCCGTGGCGAACAGCACTGTATCTCCCACGAATTTGCAGTAGTGCAATCTGCCGTTTTTCTTGTAGTACACATCCACCACAGCGGCCTTGTCCCCTGTGGGGATGGCTTCATCGGTGCGGTACTGCCGCACCAGACCTGCATCCATGCCCCAAGTCGCCTTGAGCTGGGGGTAAGCCTCTTCCAGATCCTCCCGGTCAGCCAGCATCACATGGAACAGGTATTTGGAGCGCTGAATATCCTTGATGCCTGGCTCCCAGAACAGATTGAGGATGTCCACCTTTTCTACGGAAATATCACCCAGGCCGTTGAGCTTGGTTTCGTCCCAGAAAACGCCGTAGACACCGGTGCCGGATTTCAGCTTATACCACCAAACATCCGACCAGGTCTGGTCAAAGCTGTTCTGTTCCAGAACCACCGGTAAAATAGAAGAAAGGGCCTCCGCTTCCGCCTTGTCCCCCTCCTCACGGGCCAGACAAACAGGCTCCGGATAGGCATCCACTGCATCGGAATGCTTGGACAAAATGGCATTGACCAGCCAGCCGGAAGCAGGTTCAGGCTCACCGGGATTGCTGGGACGGAGATCACGCCAATGGCGCAGCTTCCAGTATTCCTCCGCCTGGACGATGCGGCTGTCCAGGGCAGTTTTTCCTGCCCGGTAGGCTTCCAGAGCCTTGCGGAAGGCCTGCAGCTCCGGCTTGCCGATGGGAAGATGGGTTGATTCATTGTGATCCATATAAAATACCTCCTGATAATAAAGTTGGGGTGCAAATTTTGGTTGATCTGCCTAACAGGGGCGCCCCATTGACGAGGCAAAGGGGAGCGGTTGGAGTGGACAGTTAAACCGGTAATTTTGGTTTGGTTGCCTGACAGAGGCAACTTCACTTGCCGCAGGGCAAGCTTTACTGAGCCGAAGGCTTACCGCTTCCTCCCGCTGCCCAGCAGCTCCCAAAGTCCCGCACCCAGCAGCAGATATCCAAAGATTTTGCCCAGCAGGGCTTCATCCAGAGATGCTGCCCAAAGGGCGCACAGCCCCGCCGCCGCGCAGCCGGGAATGGCCGCCCAAAGGGCGATATCCCGGCGTAAAATCCCCTGCCTTTTGCGAAAAAGGCAGGAAATGGCGGCGGCGGGGAGAAAAAACAGCAGGTTGATGCCTTGTGCTTCAACCTGCGGCGTGGAAAGCACCTGGGTCAGCCACAGAATCAGCAAAGAACCGCCACCGATTCCCAGTCCTGTAAGAAAGCCGAGAACAGTCCCGGCGAGGATGCTCATGGGTATGGTGTCCAAAAACAGTCAGTCCTTTCCGTCAAAGATCGGGTAGAATTAGAAAATTGCTCTCCATGCCCC
>JAZQXK010000116.1:0-5141 GCA_045632785.1 Faecousia sp. | reverse complement strand
AGTCATTATCGGTGGCGGTCTGACAGGCTGCGAAATAGCCTACGATCTGTACTTAAAGGGCAAAAAGCCGGTGATCGTGGAAATGCAGGATGACCTGATTACCACCAAGGGCATTTGCCTTGCCAATACCAGCTATCTCCGTGACTTCTTTAAGACCAACAAGGTTCCTGTTTATCTGGAAACCGCTCTGTCTGAGATCAACCCCGGCAGCGTGACCCTGAAGGACAAGGAAGGAAAGAGCTTCACCGTAGAAACTGACTCCGTGATCCTCTCCGTAGGCTATAATCCCACTCCCGTTGCCCCCAAGGGCAGACATATCCATGTGATCGGTGATGCGGAAAAGGTTGGAAACCTCCGCAGCGTCATTTGGGGCGCATGGAGCGTTTGCATGAAGCTGTAAAAGAATTTGGAACATAGACGAATGGGGGGATTATATGGATTACAGAAAGGCGTACAAGATTTCCCGAGCATTGGAGTTGAGTGGGGGCATAGTTGCGTGCATCTCTGCGGCAATGGGGTCTGTGGCGGGGATCGTTGTAGGTTTTGTCCTGATGTTTTTGGGGACAGTGATTGCGCTGCTGTTTTGCAGATGCCCCCAATGCAAGGCCGTTCTTGCTGTAGGGAAGATACATTCCATTAGGCGAATGAAGTGTTGCCACCAATGCGGTGCGGAACTGGATTGGCAGTCGCCTTTCGATTAAGCTGCAAACACAAATCTTTCCCTAAGGCAACTTCCGCGGAACTATATACGAAAAGGATAGAGAGGAGTGCATATATATGCAACTGACACAAGAGCAACAGGCGATTCTCAATGGCTCCAAGGGTGAAACCATGGCCAAGGTGATGAAAACCCTGGTGATGTACGGCGATGCCTTTGGTGCGGAAAAGCTTGTTCCCATTACTTCCAAATACAATCATCTGGTGACCTCCTTCGGCCTGAAGGTTATGTCCCCGGTGTATGATCTGATGCAGCAGCTTCTGGATGCAGGGGTTGCTTCCGGGCAGAAGTTCTCCGTAGATCCCCGACCCATCGACAAGAATGTGCCTGCCAATTTCCTGCAAAATCTGGTGTTCAACAAGTTTATGTACACCAAGCAGGAATTCTATGAGGGACAGTTGGAAAAGCTGGGTCTTATGGACAAAAATGCCTTCACCTGCACCTGCTATATGGATGAAGTAGGCAACAAACCTAAAAAGGGCGAGGTGCTGAGCTGGGCAGAGTCCTCTGCCGTGGGCTATGCCAACTCCGTTTTGGGCGCAAGATGCAACCGCAATTCCGGTATTATCGACATTATGGGCTCTATCGTAGGCTTCGTTCCCTACTTCGGCCTGCTTACCGACGAAGGCAGAAAAGCCACCTGGGTCGTCAAGGTACAGACCACCAAAAAGCCGGAAGCACAGCTCCTTGGCTCTG
Source organism: Faecousia sp. (assembly GCA_045632785.1). Classification (GTDB taxonomy): domain Bacteria; phylum Bacillota; class Clostridia; order Oscillospirales; family Oscillospiraceae; genus Faecousia. Next base: position 3,727 of record JAZQXK010000116.1, on the reverse strand, counting down.
CCATCGGCATGAAGGTCATGGAAGATGTGCCCTATGTGGTAGGTCTGGACAAGTGGCTGGGTCGTGACCTGAACGATGCCGCCTGCGCCTACCTCAAGGACTTTGGTGCTGCCACCGCTTCCAACGGCGCAGTGGGTCTTTATCATATCGAGAACCTGACCCCGGAAGCTGTGGAGCAGGGAGAAAGCCTGATCGCAGAAGGGGCACAGGAATACATTATTGACGATGCGGAGCTGGAGCGGGTGAAGAACAACTACCCCGTGATCTGGAAAAATCCCGATGCCAAGCCCAAGCTGTGCTTCGTGGGCTGTCCCCATCTGTCTTTGGAGCAGCTCAAGGACTGGACGGTAAAGCTGGAGGAGCAACTCAAGAAGACCGGCAAAAAGAAGGTCACCATTAAGACCGTCTTTACCGCATCCCCCGGAGTTCTGGAAGCCTTCGAAAAGACAGAGTATGCCGCAAGACTGAAGGAAACCGGTGTCATTACCTCCTACATCTGCCCCCTGATGTACATGAACAACCCCCTTTGCAAGAAAATGCCGGTCATTACATCCTCCAACAAGCTCCGCACCTACACCAGCGCAAGATACTATACCGATGAGGAAATCCTCGTAGCGATCACAGGAGGTAAGAAGTAATGAAACAGTTTAGAGGAAGAGTCATTACTCCCGGTGAGGTCACAGCCGAAGCCGTTGTCACCACCGAAGGCTTTAACACCCTGGCTTCCTTCCAGATGGCTCTGCAGTTCGGGGACAAAGAGGTCAAATGCGGCGACCAAAGCAACAAGCAGCTCTACGGCAAGCCCCTTTTGGGTAAGGCTCTCTGCCTGCCCCAGACTATTGGATCTACAACCGGCGGCTTGGTGCTTTATTGCGCCTGCTCCATGGGAAAGAATCCTGCGTGTATGCTCTTTGCCAATCCCATTGATTCCTTGGCGGCTGCCGGTGCAGTGTTGGCTGATGTTTGGGTGGATGGGGTGACCATGCCTGTGGTGGACTGCCTGGGCGAAGAATTTTTAAGCTATGTGAAGGACGGAATGAAGATCACGGTAAAGGCTGACGGTATTGTTGAAGCAGAATAATCACACGCTTACCCAAAGAGCGGACGGGCAAAACCAAGCTGCCTGTTCGCTCTTTTTCAATCTTTTTCCTTTTTAGTAAAAAACAGGTTGACAAAGCGGAAGAAATCGTGTATGATAACAACGGTTAGTTGCGGCTAACCATTTGAATTGATATTTGGTTAGCTTTGGCTAACTATCTTGTGACAGATTACCCGGAGAGGAGGAAAAGAGATGAAAACACTGCGGCAGGTCAATGTAGGTTCTACTGTGCGTGTGGTAAAGCTCCATGGAGAAGGCGCAGTAAAGCGCAGGATCATGGATATGGGCATTACCAAGGGCGTGCAGATCTATGTCCGCAAGTTTGCCCCTCTGGGAGACCCTCTGGAGTTGAACGTTCGCGGCTATGAGCTGTCTATCCGCAAGTCTGATGCGGAAATGATCGAGGTGGAGTAAGGCCACCCGGTGCAGGATAACTGTTTTATTTTGAATGAAGGTTAGCATAGACTAACTAAAAGGGAGGAAACCCTATGGAACTGCGAATTGCCCTGGTGGGCAACCCCAACAGCGGCAAAACGACCCTCTTTAACACCTTCACGGGCTCCAACCAGTATGTTGGCAATTGGCCCGGTGTGACTGTAGAAAAGAAAGAGGGCAAACTGAAAAAGAATGGGGATGTGATCATCACAGACCTGCCCGGCATCTACTCGCTCTCCCCCTATACTTTGGAAGAAGTGGTTGCCCGGGACTATCTCATCGGCGAGGAGCCGGATGGGATCTTGAACATTGTGGACGGCACCAATCTGGAGCGGAATCTGTACCTCACCACACAGCTTATGGAGCTGGGCATCCCTGTGGTGGTCGCCATTAACATGATGGATATTGTCCGCAGAAACGGCGACAAGATCGACATTCAGAAATTGAGCAAGGCTCTGGGCTGCCCTGTGGTGGAAATCTCTGCTCTGAAGAATACCGGCGTGGAGGAGGCCGCTGAGGCGGCAATTCAGGCGGCAAAAGGCGGCAAGTCTGTCCCCCGGCACATTTTCTCCGGCACAGTGGAGCACGCCCTGGCTCACATTGAGGAAGCGGCCGTCCACGAAATGCCCGAGGACCGTCAGCGGTGGTACGCCATCAAGATCTTTGAGCGGGACGAAAAGGTTCTGGAAAAGCTGGGGCTGAGCAAGGAGATTCTGGCGCACATGGACAAGGATATTCGTGCCGTGGAAAAAGAAATGGATGACGATGCGGAAGCTGTCATCACCAACGAGCGGTATGAATATATTGAGCGGATTTTAGTGGGCGTGTACAAGAAAAAGCACGCCGGAAGACTTTCCGTTTCCGACAAGATCGACCGCATCGTTACCAACCGCTTTTTGGCTCTGCCTATTTTCGTTCTGGTCATGTGGGGCATTTACTACATATCCATTGGCTCCGTGGGTGACTGGACGGTAGGCTTCATGAACGACACCCTCTTTGGCACATGGATCATTCCCGCTGTTGCTTCCGGTTTGGAGGCTCTGGGCTGCGCTCCCTGGCTGGTATCCCTGATCGCTGACGGCATCGTTGGCGGCGTGGGCGCTGTTCTGGGCTTCGTGCCGCAGATGATGATCCTGTTCTGCCTGCTGTCCCTTTTGGAGGATTGCGGCTATATGTCCCGGGTCGCGTTCATTATGGATCGCCTATTCCGCAAGTTCGGACTTTCCGGCAAAAGCTTTATTCCTATGCTGGTAGCCTCCGGCTGCGGCGTTCCCGGCATTATGGCCAGCCGCACCATTGACCAGGATCGGGATCGGAAAATGACCATTATGACCACCGGCTTTATCCCCTGCGGCGCAAAGATGCCTATTGTGAGCATGATTGCCGGGGCTCTGTTCGGGGGCAGCGCCATTGTTGCTACCATAGCCTATTTTGCGGGTATTGCAGCGGTTATTGTGTCCGGTATTATTCTGAAAAAGACCAAGCCCTTCGCAGGAGACCCTGCTCCCTTTGTTATGGAGCTTCCTGCCTACCATGCCCCCATTGCTTCCAATGTGCTGCGCACTACCTGGGATCGGGGATGGGGCTTCATCAAGCGTGCAGGCACCGTAATTCTGGCTGCCTCTGTGATTATTTGGGTGCTGAACTCCCTGTCCTTTGCAGGTGGCCTGCATTATATCACCGGGGATGAGCCCTCCATCCTGAATGTGATCGGCAGTTTCGTAGCAGTGATCTTCAAGCCCCTCGGCTTCGGCAACTGGCAGGCGGCTGTAGCAACGGTTCTGGGGCTTGTGGCAAAGGAAGAGGTCGTTGGCGTGTTTGGTTCTTTGTCCTCTATGGCTGATGCGGATCTGGCCTTTGAGCTGGTGGACGCCATGGATTCCCAGCGACTTGCCCTCATCGGCCAGGAGTTCTTTGGCGGCAGCAAGTTGGCCGGTATGTCCTTCCTTCTGTTTAACCTGCTGTGCGCCCCCTGCTTTGCCGCAATGGGCGCCATTAAGCGGGAAATGAACAACGGCTGGTGGACCGCCTTTACCATTGGCTATATGTGCCTGTTTGCCTATGCGGTTTGTCTGATGGTCTATCAGATTGGTCTGCTGGTCAGCGGCGTGTTTACCGGCTGGACTGTGGTTGCTCTGGCGGTGCTGCTGGTGATGTTGTGGCTGCTGCTGCGGAAGAATCCCAACGAGAAAA
>JAZQXK010000115.1:0-16297 GCA_045632785.1 Faecousia sp. | reverse complement strand
GGCCTGGCCGTAGCAGGATGTATCGAAGCGGTTGGGAACGGCAAGTCCGTTTTCGTCTGTTGCGTATTCCCCATGCCAGTTGGAATTGAGCATGATAAATCTCGTTTTCTGAGTGGTGTTGTCCACATAGTAGTAACTGCCGTCATCAGAAAAGACTCTGCGAAAATCCGTTGCCTGTCCACGGAAATACCGGTTCCACATTTCTTGGGGAGAAAGCTGTCTGCGGTAGTAATCGGTCTCCCCGTCCACAGGATCTGCGCCGTAGCACCCGTCATGGTTCCCGGTGATTGCAAGCAGCCGGTCGCTGCCCCACAGGGGAGCAAGATGTACAGGCACCTGCTCCATATAGGTTTCCAGGATTTCTTTGGACGCAGCAGAGCCCTGGGAATAAATATCGCCGCTCAACACAGCAAAGGGGATATTGCAAGCATCCATGACATACGCCATAGCCTTGCCGATGTCGTTCGTCCTGCCGCCGTTGTTGTCAGGGATATGGGTGTCAGATACCCAAACAAAGGATACGGCATCCTTGCCCCCTGATTCCTGCAAAGCCTTTACGGTTTTTGTCTTTTCCGCAAGATGCTCTAACCAATACTCGGGGGCGGTGTTTGTGCTATTCTGCGAGCGGATTGCCTCCATATCAGCAATCCGCCTTGCATGGTCAGCGGCCTCTGTTTCAAGAGAGATGATTCTGGCTTCATAGTCAGCCGGAGCATAGGAAACGCCGGTATTGATCCATTGGTAGCCCCCCTCATTTACCGTGTAGGTAATGGGCTCGTTGACAGTGACCACCACATCAGCCGCGTCACCGGTGGGATTTAAGCCAAGCAGCATGGATGCAATATTGGCAGCCCAACTCTCATATTCTCCAACATTATTCTGCTTCTGTCCGATGGGGCCCCACACCAGGACACTCTCGTCATAGTCCGCAGCGTTTATGGTTCCGTAGATCCATCCGTTATAGGAGCTGAAATCGGTGATCTTGCCCCCAGCGGCGTTGAAGAATCTACTGTTAACGCCACTTGCAGAACTGCCCAGAGAGGCTCCTTTTACATGGATGTAGTCTCCCTGCTTAACAGGAAACGGATTTGTGATGTGAGTTCCTTCTGCATCCACAAAATTACCACTGGAATTGATTCTTGTATCGACTTTCCAATCGCTGCTGCCAGGGTCTGCGAAGTTCTGGCTAAAGGTAGGTGTCGTACCGGTGCCTTCCTTCCAGCCATACGCATAGATATAGCCCTTATACACATAGACCTTGCCTGGGTCTGTCATTTCTGCCTCAGAGGTTACAAAGACCGGCTGAGAGGCATGGAGGGCGGCAATAAACTGCTCTTGTGTTCCTGTGTTCCCAAGGTCAAGCCACGACTGATATGCGGACTTGCCTTCCGTACCCGGTTCGCCCTGCATACCCTGTATGCCTTGTGACCCAGCTGCTCCGGTTTCTCCCTTCTCGCCTTTATCTCCTTTTTCGCCTTTTAGGGACTCCAGCCATTCAGTCTCACTTCCCTCAAAGCCCTGCTCCTGGGCGATTGCATAGGCAGATTTTCCATCTGCCCCGGATGTTCCCAACATTTCGCTTGCAAGCCGATACGCCTCCTCCGCTCTCTGTGCCGCATCGTCTGCTGTTTGCTGGGCATCCTCCGCTCTCTGTCCCGCAGCTTCTGCGGCACTCTGGGCAGTCTGAGCCTTTTCCTGTGCAGTTTGAGCAACGGAGTATGCATCGTCCGCAACCATGCAAGCCTCATTCGCGGTCTGCTGCACACCAGAAATGCCTTCACCGGTAGCCTTGGCATCAGCAGATTGCCCGGATTGGGACAATGTAGCATCCACTTTAACTGCCACAAGACCTGCATTGATCTCCTGCCCATCAGACATTTTCAGAAGCAAATGTCCCCCCTCGTCCACTCTGGCAGACAGAACACCCCTGCCTATATAGCCGCTGACCTTGGCTTCCAAGGTTTTTTCCAATTCAATTCTCACCTTTTTTCCTTCCTTCCTTGCTAAAAATTTTGCAGTTTGCGGTTCCTGTTACGGTCCTGCATGATTCCAGTTTACAAGATACTTTGGAGCATTTTCTAACCTGATACCAATTCTTGATAAGATGGGCTAAGTGGTTTCCGAGGGTAAATTGTACAGAAAAAGGACGACAAAAATGGACTGTCGTCCTTTGATGATAAGAACGTGTTACTGTATTATTTAGGTCAAAAAGCATCTTTCTGAAAACTATCTTTATGGCGAGTGCAACAGCAGACAAGCCCTTCTAAGAAAATTCAAAGGGAAGATTGAACACCCAAACAGCCCAGAAGCTATGCCTTTCTTTTTCGCAACGGCAGGGCTTCTCTTTCTATCTTTTTTCTGCTGTAAATACTCTTAAGCTGGTATTTTCCTTGGTCTGTCAAATTGACATGAGGCTACTGCCACCATTTGGGCAGACCTCCCCCTTGGTTGGATAGATGCGAAAAATCACAGCAGGTAATAGCGGTTACTGGTGTGAGATCCGTTTTTCCGGTATGCATATTCCTTGCGGATCAGACCTGCTTTTTCAAGGTCTTGGATGGCTCTCCGGACGGTTTTCTCAGAAATACTGAGATCCTTGGCGATTTGTTTTATGCTGGGCCAAGCCTTTTGAGCGGCATCCCTGCGATCATAAAGATAGATGTAGACGAGCTTTGCCCGGTGAGGAAGCTCGTCGTTTCTGTACAGCTTTTCAAAATACGGCAGTTATACCACCTCCTATACCGATGTGCGTACAGGTGTGCTTCGCTGCCGCTCTTGGTCCCCCACAGCTTCACCGCCCTGGGTTTTGCCGGAGCCGCCGGGAGGCGGCGAGTTAGGGAACGCACCGTCAACGGCGGTCAGGATGGTTTCTTTAGGCTCTCCAAAACTTCCGAATCAGGAATCCGCCCATTAGAGAACAAACCGGGAATACCGAAGAATTCGATCTCTTGGTATATTTCTGCATCTTGCTTCATGGTATGAACCTGCTTGTCGTAGCAGGTCAGGTAGGCTTGGTAGTCGCCCCGGACAGGATTGCACCGCAGACAGTAGCGGTAGCGCTCCGTGTCTACCACAAAGCCATGGTTCTTCACCCAGCCGCCGTTGATCTGACCACCGTGACTGCAGCAGTAGGCAGTCATGGATGCGAAGTCTTTCAGGACAGACTTTCGCAGCTCGTCCACCACTTCTGTCAGCTCTGCTTTGAAAGCTGGGCTGTTCCATTTCTCCGGTCCACGGGGGTGCCAAGTATGCCAGAACTCTCTGCCGCCCCGTCCGAAGTCCATTCGGACATGACCGATACAGCCAAGCTCCACATTGGTGATAAAGTTTGCCATTACATTCCTCCATTCAGATTCGTTTTCGGGTTAAGGTTTATACATCATAGGCACCACCTCCTTTTTGGGCGCACAAAAAAAGAGGACTGACAGAATGGACAATACCAAACTGCCAGCCCTCTTGAGCTACTGAGTATTAACTTGTGAGAACAAAGTTGATGTTTTATATACATGAAAATAGAGCATTATTCTGGGGTCTAATAACGCGAAACCCCTGGGTGCAACAGCGATTTTCGGTATCTCAATCCTGCGAAAACGGTCCATTTTGCGTTTGGACTAAATGTATATTGCTTCCAGCCTATAGAATGTAGGCTTATCGGACGCACTAACCCTACAACTCTGGCGATCCATTCGTTATCGCCGAGGCTGTTTTCTATGATAACATTTGCTTTTGGAGAATGAGGAAACTAAATTTCTACAATTCCCTCTTGCGATTGTATCAATAAAATGATATAGTATTTATAGGAATGGAGGTGCGGGACGATGATTTTGTATCACGGCTCCCCTAAGACGGTGGAAGTGCCGCAATATGGACTTGGTTCCAAAGAGAATGACTATGGTCTGGGGTTCTATTGCACCCAGAGTAACAGCCTTGCAAAGGAATGGGCCTGCCCGACTATGCAGAGTGGCTTCTCCAACAAATACGAATTGAATATGGACGGGTTGCGTGTATTGTACCTGAACAGCGAGGGGTATCATATTCTCAACTGGATTGCTATTTTGTTGCAGAATCGTATTTTCTCCAAACGGTCTCCTGTAGCACGGCAGGCAAACAACTATATTCTACAAGAGTTCCTGCCGGACATCTCTGGCTATGATGTGATCATCGGCTACCGGGCTGACGATTCCTACTTCAGCTATGCCAAGGATTTCCTGAACAATACGATCTCTGTCAGCCAACTTTCCCAAGCCATGAAGCTGGGCGAGCTGGGAGAACAGGTGGTTCTGAAAAGCGAGAAATCCTTTGAGCAGATCCGATTCCTGGGCTATGAAATTGCTGACGGTAGCATTTACAATCCCCGCCGCATGGCAAGAGAGGACCGGGCGAGAAAGGCTTATTTGGGCAACCACGGTGCCGACTTCTCTGCAGTCAGTAGGGAGATCTATGTGCTGGATATTATTCGAGAAGGGATGAAGAACGATGACCCACGCCTACGATGAAATATATCTGGACGATGCCATGGAATGCCTAGGTGTCGCTGTTGAGTATGCGGTGCTGTTCTGCGGTATGGATGGGCAGGCATTTCTGGATTTGTTCGTTGCCAGTGGAGTTGCTGATGAGTTTGGCAGGGGCAATGTGAAGTTTATTTCGGGCATGTCCGGCATTGAACTGGCAAGACATGTTCTGAAGATATGTGGTATGGAGTGCGGTGAACACACGGATCCTCTGCATATTGATTATCCGCCGGAGTATTGGTGCGGCTGGATCTTGGCTTACTATCAGTGGCATTCTGGAAAATCCTTTGCATCCATTTGCCGGCAAATCAAGTTTCAAATGCTCGTGGATGTCTATGGAGTGCTTCACGAAGCTGACCCCAGCAAGGCGGTGGATGTGTTTGATCAGATCATGGCACGGAAAGAAGAAACCAACCTTGCCTATTACCGGAAGATGAAGGGTTTGTCCCAGTCCCAGCTTGCAAAGGCAAGCGGTGTATCCATCCGATCCATTCAGCTATTTGAGCAAAGAAAGAGTAATATCAACAATGCCCAGTATAACCATCTGCGTGCAATCGCTAGGGTGTTGGGTTGTGAGGTTGAGGATTTGCTGGAGTGATCATTAGCAATTATTGAAAGAGAAAGTGCGATTTTATCAAAAAGTTATCGGTACTCAGCAGATATGTATGTATCTTCATAAAGAGAGAAGGATTCGTTTTGAAATCTTTTTGCCATCTTTTATAAAGTGTAAGGTAAACAAGTAGAATAGAGACGCTAAAGGAGCGATTCGCAGTTCCACCAAGTACGTCAGCTACAAGGGCATCAAGAAGGTCGTAGCCGACCTGAAGAAGATCTATACCGCTGTCACACTTCAAGAGGCAGAGGGGAATCTGCGTGCCTTTGGGGATACCTGGCGGAAGCAGTATCCCTCCTGCGTTAAGAGCTGGGAGGATAATTGGGAGGTTTTGAGCACGTTCTTTGAATATCCTCCTGAGATCCGGAAAATCATATACACGACGAACATTATCGAGGGTCTGAACCGCCAGTTCCGGCAGATCACGAAGAACAAGCCGTCGTTCACCAATGACGATTCTCTGCGTCGGATGCTGTATCTGGCATCCCAGTGGATCGTCAAGCATTGGCACGCCCGGTGCCAGAATTGGGACATGGTGCTCAGCCAGCTGGAGATCATGTTCTCTGACCGCAAGGCAGGCTGATCCCCCTGAAATAGGATTCCCGGAAGGCTGAGAGGGCGTTCACGCCGCATACGGCGCGCATACCGTCCCAACCTTCCGGGACAGGTGCAACCAAGGGGAATAAGCCCCCACCATGCACATTGATAATGTGATATTCTTGATTTTGTCGAAAATCGCTTACGCAAAATTCTCTGTGGGGCCTGCCGCGGTTACGGTTTTGTGTGTATCCCTCTTTTCTTGGCCAACTCGCTTGCCGCCTTGCGGCGGTCATCGGAGTAGGGTGCCGTCAGCCGGATACTGATACGGCTCTTGTCGATCTCAAAGAGCAGACCACCTTGCCCATCATCGTCAGTTTGCTTGCACAGTTCCGGGTATTGGGCTGCGTACTTCCGCAGCCGCTTCTTTAGGTTCGTATCATGTGTGTAAACTTCCGCAAGGGGGTCTTTTGCGTTGTAGTACACATCGGTTGCCTTCTGTTTTTTCGTAAGACCTGTTTTCATAGAAATCCTCCTATTTTTCGTAAATTTTCCTCGGCTCTTGAGCCGGGAAAAAGGGCTTGTTTTCCGATGGGAAGCTTCCAAACGATGCGTTGTTCGTTTGAAACTCTCCTATCGGATTTTTCAGTTCGTCCACGGTTAGATTGGTGGTCACGATCATGGGAAGCTGGCTGCGGTATCGGCTGTCGATGATGTTGAACACCTGCTCCCGGGCAAACTCCGAATTTCGTTCTACCCCCAGATCGTCGATGATCAGCAACGGGAAAGAATTGAAACTATTGATATATGCGTTCCGATCACCGGAATACATATCGGTCAGTTTATTTAGGAGTCTTGCAAAGTTGGTCATCATCACCGGCACACCTTGATCCAGCAGCGCATTGGCGATGCACCCTGCGATAAAGCTCTTGCCGGTTCCCACATTCCCCCACAGGAGCAAGCCCATGGAAGACTTACGGAACTCGTCCCAATGCTGAACAAACCGCTTTGCCATATTCATTTGCTTGGGGTTGTAACCCAAATCATTTTCAAAGGTGTGCTTCCGCAGCACCGGGTCGGTCAGTCCCACGCTGCGATTTTTTGCAACTGTATCCAGAAACTCCCGATGCTTTCGTTCCTGTTCCCGCTGTTCATAGGCTGCCGTTTGGCAGGCGCACATACAGCGAGGTTCAAACAGCTTGCCGGTCATTTCAAACCGTTTCTGCCGGGGTGTCCGACACCGGCTGCAATAGATCAGCTCGCTTTCTTCATCCAGGTACTCGTCCTCCCGGAGCTGCACCGACTGAAGGATATTCTCCAAATCCGTGGAGATCGGTTTCATAGGCTATCTCCCTCCTCATAGTCATAATTTCTGATAGGTTTCTCATTCGTTTTTCTCTGCTTATTACTTGTGGACAGTTTTTTGTCTGTCTGAGGCTTAAAACTTGTCCATCCGGTGGGACAGTTTTCTGTCTGTACCCTCACATAGATTTTGCTGGGCAGTCCTGCCCCTTGCCGCTTGCGGGAAATGAGATTTTTCTGTTCCAGTGCTGTCAGAGCATTCTTCACGGTCATCTCACTTTTCCCGCTTGCGCTTGCCAAGTCCGCAATTGTATAGTAGATGAACGCATGACCCTGTTCATCTTCCCACCCTTCATTTTTCATTGACAGCCTTGCCCGATCCAAAAGCAGAACATATATCAGCTTCGCTGTTTCGCTTATGTCCATCGTCAGCAGAAACCTGGGGTATGCCATATATGCCGGAATTGGACTGTTTTTTCGTAAGAGATGCATCATGTGTTCACCTCCGATCCCATAAAAAAGACCTCCTTTGATAGATTCGTTGCCGGAGTTTCCCCCTGCCCCTAAATCGTACCAAAAAGAGGTGGTTTTGGCATTGAACGCCAATTGAGCGCAAATTGACAAAAAGAATGAGCGAGATTCCTTTTTACGGAACCTCGCTCTCTTTCGTTATACAAGTAGTTTTTGATTTTTCTGTCTGCTGACAATTGCCGCTTGTCCGATCTCCTTGCGCTTTTCCTCCAAGAGCACCGGTTCATCTTCAAATACTACTTCAAAAATAGCCATAGCCCTCTGGTGGTGAAGCTGCGCTTGGGCCGCATCGCCCTTTACCACGCAAATGCTTCCCATTACTTGCTGAATCAATCCATAATCCAAGCATTGATCGGAATTGAGTTCTTTCACCGTCCTCGCCAGTTTCAGCAGTGCAGAATAAGCCCGCTGGGGTTCGCCCAAGTCGGTAATCAATGCTGCGTAATTACAGATCTGCGTCACACTGTCATGGTAGCCGGTCAAGTTGTATTCTTCCAGCAGCTGCACACCCTGTTCTATGTACAGCTTGGCAAGATCCATGCGTCCGGCCTTGTGATACAAAGCTCCCAAATTTGCGTGTAGATTTGCCGCAAGATGGGCATTGCCGGAATGGACTTCACCCAGAACTTGAATTGCTTCCTCCACCAATTCGATTTGCTTTTTTGTGTTCTTTTCCAACACCGCATGGGCATCCAGAAGGCAGGCACGGTCAGCAGATGTGCCAACGGAATCATCGGACAGGATCGTTGTCATTTCCTCGATGATTGCCTGCGTACCGGCTTCATAGCGGTACTTGTCCATATACTGGAACACATTCTCCAGGAACAGCAGATACTTTGCAGTATCGTCCTTGCGGACCGTTGCAATGATGCTTTCAACGGTGTGGAACACCTGCTTGTTATTCATAAACTCCAAACCGTGCATCAGGCTGATCTCCTGCAAACTGTCCAGCAGCACAGAGCAGCTACGGACAGAGGGTTTCAGTTCCTCCACCGCTACCTCCCGGATCATGGGGTGCAGCAGAATCTCCCGGTTGTTCTTAGGGTGAATGAAGCCCATTTCCATCAAATCGTTGATGGTATTCATGTTCTGCTGATCCATCCATGCCGCAAACCGTCTTGAGGAAATACCATTGCCAGGAATGAGGGTCATACAGCGCATAATCTCCTGTTCGCTGCCTGTGAGCTTATACAAAGAAAACAGACTATGAATATGGTCATAATAGGTAGCTTTCTTGTTTCTGCCGTCCTTGGTCGTGCCGATTTTATCGTCCGCATCCAGGGCGGCTTTTTCTTTTTGAAGCTTGGTTAGCAGTTCCTTGGGTTTCAGCAGCCCGTTTGCCAGTAGCCTTGCTGCCAGTTCCACGGCAAAGGTATGTCCATGGAGCAGGGCAATGATTTCCTTGATCTCGTCCTGCTTTCTCTCCACTTCCGGGAAGAACTTACCCACCAGTTCCAACAGGGTGTCCGGGTTCAGTTCGCCCACCACCAGCGAAATGTGGTTTTCATATCGGCTGCGGGTGGTGAATAGAATTCTGCAGCGGTACTTCAGCATCACATCCAGGAATTGGTCCTGGGATGCAGTGACATTGAAATTGTCCACGATCAGCAGGGTATCTTCCCGCAGACTGCGGAGGAACCGGTTATGCCGCTTGAATCGGGCATCGTCACTCTCGTCTGGCATATCGTCTGCAAAGTCCAGATCGATCACAGCCTGTTTCAGATCGCCGGGATAATTTACAGAGATGACATTGGTGTATTCCTTGCCGTACTGCTTTGCGTAAGCCTTGGCAAGCTCGCTTTTACCGATACCTGGAATGCCATGAAGGAATACCTTGCTATGATCCACCAGCAGCGCATGAAGCCGCTCCAGCTCCGGTTCCCTTCCAAGGAACCACCGGCAGGGTCTGGGAATGTCGGTATCGAAGATATAGTCCACAATAGCCGGGGACAGATTTCCCGGTGTCAGAAGCTGCGTCTTCCGCACATCCCGCTTTTCAAAGCGAAGCTGCATCGCAAGACAGAGGATTTCCATTATGAAAATCGCTTCATCGTTGTCATCTTCAAAGCTATATCCGTCCGTCAGTTCCATCTTCTTTTGCGGGGACACATTGGGAGCCTGCAGCACAAGGTCATACAGTTCCTGGGCTGCCATGGCACTATCGGGCATCATTGGCAGCAGCATATTTTTAATGCGGCTAACCAGCTTCCTTTGATTGAAGCTGTCCTGGTAGAAGCTGATAATATTGGGACTTAGCCTTGCCAAGCCATTGATCCACCGGCAAACCTGTCCCTGGTCAAATTCCATAGCCGTCTGCGGACTGAATCCCATGTCCAAAAATAAGGAATCCAAAAAATCCGCCTGATTGCCAAAGTTTTCATCCGGGATATTCCGCCGTAGCACCGCCATCACCGATGCAAAGTCCAATCGTTCCATCTTTGTCTCTCCCTTTTACTCAATTTGCGCACAATTTGCGTTCAATGCAAATATCTCGTGTCCCCTCTATAATAAGGGTACAGAAACACTTCAGGTAAATCCATTATACAAACTCTTCCAAAAAATGTGTAAACAAATTGCGAACATACATTTGATAATAAGTGACAAGGTTCGACATCTTGGGGTTCCATTATTCCGGGCAAGCGCCCAAGGAGGTGACCGTTATCCGAAGCATGGCGCCGATCAATCTGATCGTGTATTACCCCAAAAACGAAGAAGGCCAGGAGGAACTGGCAAAGCGGGTGTCCGATGTCCACGCAGCAGCAGTAACCCAGCGAATCAAATCTCTGAACTGCCCCACAAGCCAAAAATTGGAGCTTCTGGATGCGGTCATCGAAACCGTAAAAGAAAGACGCAGGGAACAGGCTTGATGGAAAGTCTATTCCCTGCTTTTTCTATGCCCTGCCTTTGAAGTGCCGTTCCCAGCATTTTAAGCTGATAACCTTTCTGCCGCTCTCCCACTCCTGCAAGCAACGGACCGGGATGCCCATTTTTCTTGCAAATGGTTTCTTACCCATGCCAAAAGATTCCCGATATGCCCGAATGCGGACAGCCTGTCCATCGTACAGGAAATGATTGAACTCATCCAGAAAATCTGTCACCGGGACACCGTAGAACTGAGCCAACCGATCCACTTTCTCCGGTTCAATGTGCTGTGTAAAACCTTCCTCGATGGCTTTGTAAACGCTGTGAGTCATCCCCATTTTATCTGCCACCTCCACCTGCATAAGCCCGCGGCTGTGTCTGCACCAGCGGAGCCTGTCCGGGACATTCTGGATGTCCTCGTATCTGCGATAACGCTGATTGAACTGGATGGCCTCCAAAATCTTCCGAGGAGCACACAGTACGAAACTATGTATGAATAGAGGTGCATACCTCACAATGGAATTCTGCATCTGGGAAAGGACATACAAATCGCCCGATAGCCGGTCTAAAATGCGCCATGCAGGCCGTTTGAAGCCTTGGGGTGCAATCGCTCCGCTCTTAAAGTCGTTGGTGTGAGGATAGCATTTTCTACACACCGGGCAGCATAGGTAGCAAGGCGTATGCCTTTATCAGGTTTGAAGGTGGAAATGGCTTTAATCAGACCGATGGTGCCTATGGAGATTAGGTCTTCCTGGTCGGCAGTTTGGGCGTAGTATTTCTTGAAAGGTTAATGCTTGCAGAAGCAGTTTGAGGTGCATAAATCGCTTCATATCTCTGCCCTAATTTGAGATATATGTCCAAATAGATCTCCTTTTTGGTGCTTTCCTTTTTCACAATGACCCGATCCAAAATGGTTGCAACCAAAGCGGTATTGATGCCGTGGGTGAAGCTCAGTTCCTCGTCCAAGCACCGACGGATGGCATCTATATCCAGCTCCTGAGAAACAGCTCTCCCCTGCTCCTGCCGGATGGCTGCCAGTTGGGATTCCTGACCTTTCAGTTGATCGTTGAGGCCATCGTTGCGCTCCTTAAATTCCTCGATGGTGATAGCCCCGGCAATATGCAGATCCAGAAGGCGGTCTTTCTTCTGCTTGGTAGCCCCGATCTCCCCTTCCACATGAGCAAGGAGCCGCTCGTAATCTACCTCTTTAGGGACATTGGTCAGAACCGTCACCAGGGCATCAATGATGGCATTCTTGTCCTTTATCATCTCTGTGAAAATCTGTGCCATGATCTGATCCAACTCACTGCTGCGGATTTGGGGCGCAGAGCAAGCCGCTTTTCCCTTCTGCCGATAGACCTTGCACATCCACACCTCACGGCTTCCCTTGGAAGTTTTCTGTACCTGCCGATGGAAGGTCGTACCGTGTTCTTCACAAATAATTTTTGTGCTGTAGGGATAGCGGTTTTGATAGGATGCGCCGCTGCTGTGTGTCATCATTTCTTTTCTCCTCTCTTTGTAAAGGGCGTTGGCCCGATCCCACAGTTCCTCGCTGACGATGGCAGGAATACTGGGATCCGGATACATGACCCACTCGCTGACCTCCAGGAACACCTTTTTCTTTGTTCGGTAGTCAATGTTCTGGGTTTTGTTGCCGCAGTACCAACCCTTGTATTTGGGGTTCTCCAGCATATGCCGAATGGACAGCACATTAAAAGCGTTACCCTCCCGGCTGGTATACCCCATTTCCAAAAGCTTTTGAGATATTTTCCGGGTACCGTAACGGTGGTTTGCATACAGGTCAAAAATGATCCGCACGATCTTCGCTTCTTCCTCATTGATGGTCAACACACAATCCTTTTTGTCGTAGCCGTACAGCTTATCATTGCCCAGCACATGGCCATTCTTAATTGCCTGCCGAAAACCAAACTTGAGTCGTTCAGACAGCTTGCGTACCTCGTCCTGGGCAACACCTGCCATGATAACCAGACGGAACTCGCTGTCGGTGTCCAAAGTATTGATGTTATCATTTTGGAAGAACACACCAACCCCACATTCCAGAAGCTCCTGGGTATACTTGATGCTGTCCAGAGTGGAACGGGAGAAGCGGGAGATTTCTTTCGTAATGATGAAGTCAAACAGCCCCGCCTTGGCATCCCGGATCATGCGGTTGAAGTTGTCCCGTTTCCGGGTAGATGTGCCGGAGATACCCTCGTCAATGTATCCCGGCACAAAGGTCCAATTGGATTTGCTTCTAATGAGCTCCGTGTAATACTGCACCTGATTTTCCAGAGAGTTGAGCTGTTCGTCCTGATCTGTGGAAACACGGGCATAAAAAGTTACCCGCATGGGCAGGTCATAAATTGGCCTGCCCATTCGCAGTTCAGCACGAATCCTGCGTATGTCCATGGGCATCCTCCTTTCTGTGTTCTTCACCATAGCAGAAAAATTCCCCTTCGTCCAATGTGTCGAGAATTTTATTTTTTGCTTTTTCGTGGATTCCCGATGTAATCAAATTCTTCTCCAAAAGCCCCTGCAACAGCACGCACATCACATTCTTTTCCAATTCCTTCACTGGCAATCACCTCGTATCACTTTATGTTTTTCCACGCTTCATCTTTCCTGTGTACGCTTCCGCTTCCGCTGATACTCTCCCAATAGTTTCAAGATGACCTCCTGCATTTGCGCCGGGGTGTAGTTCTTGGGAAAGAATTGCCGCACCTCGTCGGTGCGAAAGCTGATCTTTTCGCGTTGGTTGGGTTTGGGTTGGGTGAGGATGCCGAAGATGGTGTCCATGTCCATTTTTCCGGCTTGGCTCAGCTGCTTCAGTTGGATTGCTTGGGATAAGGAGGGTGTGCAATCCTCACTCTCCATGGTTTCCAACAAATCCTTTTGTTCAGCTTCGGTAAGGTAAGACAACTCCACCGCCAGGGTAAGGGCGATCCTTCCCTCGTCCACTTTCTCCAAAATACCGGGGACGAGATTGGTAAGGCGAATATACCGCCTTACTGTTTCTCTACTATCACATCCTGCTTCGCCAACTATTTCGTTTGTACGCAACCTCGACACAACTTGTGTCGAAGTTAAATCCGTTCTTTGTCCTTGGCGATTCATTGCTTCCAGTTTCAATTTGTAAGCATAGGCTTTTTCACTGGGCAAGATATGCTCACGGTGGAGGTTGCTGTCCACCAGAGCGATGGCAGCGGCATCCCGGTCAATGGTATAGACTAAGGCAGGAACCGTTTCGATTCCTGCCTTCTTGCAAGCATGGAGTCTCCGATGGCCGGAGATCACTTCGTATTCACCGCTGGGTAAGGGACGGACAACCAAGGGTGCCAAAACGCCCTGCATTTGGATGCTCTGCGTAAGCTGTTCCATATCCTCGTCATCCTGCACCTTAAAGGGATGCGCCGGGAATGGATGCAGCTTGTCCGTAGAAATCTGTACAATGCTTGGTTGCTCTTTCGCTATCAGCTGGTCTACCAACAGGTCAATGTTATCCATAATTTTCTCTCCTCTGCTGTGAAATTAAATGTACTGGGAAACGATCAGTTGCTCTACTTCTCTCAGATCGTCTATCGCTTTGCGAAGATCTGGGATGCTCAAAATCTCTTTTGCGTTGGCAATCAGCAAGAGCTGGTCTATGTTGTTTCCTACCCGTCGGATCTCCCAAATCAGCTTGTACAGATCAACCGGAGGTGCTTCTTTTATCTGAGCTTCGGCAACGGCCTTTCGGATGAAATCTTCCCGAGATTGGTCTGCCTTCTTGACCTTCCTTTCAAGGCCTTCCAGTTCCTTGTCATTCAAATAAAAGACAATACGGTGATTTCTTGTTCTCATAAATATGCTCCTTTCTTTTACGGCGGGGTATCAGGGGTGCAAAACCCCGGACAAGCTGGATTGCTGTAGCAAATCCGTTGCTTGTAAAGGTAATGCCGTCCATTTCTTTTTGCAGGCTTCAAGGTGGTTCCCTACCCCGGCACTTTCCGCGGCGTTACTGACGGTTGGTGCGCTAAATGCGTCACTTAGCCCCGGCAGAAGTATCATCGTCCTTGTCTGCTCATTCAGTTGTCAAGGTGCAGTTACAGCTTCGCAAATCATCCCGGTGGCCTCCTTCCTGTTTGGGAGTTTACTTTGAGAGATTGCTGTGCTATAATGGCGACAATAAGAATTTATATTTTCTGTTGTCGCTATCCTAATGTTAGCAATCTCTGTTTTCGGTTTGTATGGCGAATGGATATAATTTATTTTCGAAATAGCTATTGTCGAATAGGTGGTGCAAAAAGTGAGTGAGTTAATTGAAAACCGCCCTCTTGCCTACGGCTTCATTGAGGATGGGAATCTGCATAGTTTGATTAAGTGGCCGTTCACCGAAGAAGTGTCTGTGTTTCAGCCGGTGGGCAAAAGTCTGGTTGATTTCATTCGGTTTGATAGCGACTTTATGCGCTCCGTTTTTCACATCTTGCTTGCGCGGTATGTACAGGCGCGGGAGTATAAGGATGACTACAATTTCATCGCAGCTGTCCTTTGGGAAGTGGCCATGCAGCACCGATTGATCGGTACAAATAACTATCTGACTGTTTATGCGCTTTCCTACATTCATCTGCTGTTGGATGAAGAAGTAGACCCCCGGATCTTGGTGGGTGAACAGGCGGAAGTAATGACCCAATATATTCGAAGTGTTGATATTGAGGATTTTCATGGTTTTTCTATGCTTGCCAAGCGGGATATGACCGATATTTATATCGAGCTCATTGAAGAACGGCAGAAAAATGTAGAAGAAACCCTATCCATGGTCCTGAAGCAGCGTAATAATGACGGACTGACGCCCATACAGCGGTATTACGAACTGGAACAGACCGATGACGAATTCCGAAAATACTGGCACTCCGATTTCATTATGAAGCTGGGCAAAAAGGCTGACGGTTATGATGTGCAGCAGTTCGTGGTATTGGAAAATATCGACGATATGCTGCGCTATGAGTTGGTGCAGACCTTGGTAATGGGGATCGGCTTCAAGCGATGCGAGAACTGCAGTATGTTGTTTGTTCCCTCCGGACGGTCTGACACTCTGTATTGTGACTTCAGAGCAAAAGGTGAAACCCAGCCCTGCAATAAAATTGGTGCCAATCGGAAAGCAAAAGAAAAAGTCGCCAAAGACCCGGTGCTCCAGGAGCATCGCAGGGCCTATCAGCGACTGAATAAGCGGAAAGAATATGGCTATATGGAAGAAGCAGAGTTCAAGGCTTGGGCAGATGAAGCGGCACTCCGCCGCAAACAATGCCAGGATGGTACGATTACCTTCGATGAATATAAAGCTTGGTTAGATGAAACCAGCTTGCAAAAGCAATAAAAAATGCACCGGGGTAAAACACTCCGGTGCATTTCTGTATGCTATCATGCCCACTCGCACATGTACGAGTGGGCATAAAATAAATTATTTCTTGAGTGTTGCCATTAACTCATTGAAGCTATCCATTGCGGATTGCAGGTTTTCGATAATATCTCCTGCCAGCACATCGGGATCGGGCAGGCTATCAAGATCTGCCAGGGACTTGTCCTTGATCCAGAAGATATCCAGGCTGGTCTTATCTCGTTTTAGAATTTCTTCCACGCTGAACTTGCGCCAGCGACCATCGGGGTTTTCCTCAGACCAAGTTTCGGTGCGCTCATGCCGATTCTCCGGGTGATAGCACTGAATGAAATCCAGCAAATCACTGTCTGCCATGGGATGCTGCTTCAGTGTAAAATGGACATTTGTTCTGAAATCGTAGATCCAGATATCCTTTGTCTGCATTTCTGGACTTGCAGGCTTCTTATCATAGAAGATGACATTTGCTTTGACGCCCGGTTTATAGAAGATACCGGTAGGCAGACGGAGAATGGTATGCAAATCGCAAGTGTGCAGCAACTTTTGACGGATGATCTCACCGGCACCGCC
>JAZQXK010000114.1:0-7506 GCA_045632785.1 Faecousia sp. | reverse complement strand
TGCTGCCCTTGCGGAAAGAAGGCCGGGTCGTAGCTGTTTTGGATATTGACAGCCCGGTTTTGGGAAGATTCACCCCGGAGGATGAAGAAGGATTAGGAATGCTGGTTCCGGTTTTGGAAGAACTGCTGTGAGGAAAATTCCAATTTAGCGGGCCGTTTTCGATAGAAGGCTGTAGGGCGGGGGCATGCCCCCGCCGGGCAGTATCGAAATTTTTGCACCGATTTTTAAGGCAAAACCCCTCGTTTCCCGTGTTATCGGCAATGCCTATCAAGGAATTGGTGCCCGGCTGGATAGGGCGGAGCCCGAATGTCCATGAATTTCTGCCAGTGGCAGAAACACCATAAACCAATGCCCCAGCCCTACAATGGGGTTCCCTAAACTGCCCGATAAACCAAAATTTACAGAACCAACACCCAAAAGGATGAAATGTATGGAACCGATCACCATATTATACCAAGACGATCATATTCTTGTCTGCATCAAGCCGGCGGGAGTCTTATCCACAGACGAACCGGGAGGCCTGCCGGAGCTGGTGCGCCAGACCCTTGGGGATGAAAAAGCCTGTGTCCGCACTGTTCACCGCCTGGATCGGGTGGTCAGCGGCCTTATGGTGCTGGCAAGAACCCCCCAGGCTGCCTCAGAGCTGAGCCGTCAGGTTCGGGAAAGAGAATTTGATAAGGAATACCTGGCAGTTCTCCATGGCTGCCCCGAAACCGCAGAGGGGCGGCTGGTGGATCTTCTCATGCGGTGCAAAGAGGAGCGGAAAACCTATGTCACAGACACCCCCGCCAAGGGTGTGCAGGAGGCTGTCTTGACTTATCGCTTGCTGGGGCAGACGCAGGAGGTTTCTATGGTGCGGATCCATCTGGAAACTGGGCGCACCCATCAAATTCGGGCACAGTTTTCCAGCCGTGGGCTTCCTCTGGTAGGCGACCGAAAATATAGTCTTTTGGAGGACAGTTGCCCTATTGCCCTGTGGTCTTACCGGCTGGCCTTCCGTCATCCGGCTACAGAAAAGCCCTTAGAATTCACCCACGAACCGCCCCGGATCTTCCCCTGGAGCTGTTTTTGTGAACACAAGGGTTAAAATCCATGGGTATGTCAAAAAATGAAGGGAAAAATCTGCGACTTGTAAAAAAATACAACTTGCTAACTTCGCTGTAGTAACGCATAATAGAATATAGGAAAGTGTACCCTCCGGGAATCTTTCCCGGAGGGTTAAAAGCATATCCCCCAATTTGACAGGAGGTTGTGATGAATTATGGATCAGATCAGTCAATCCGTTATTAAGAAAGACCACTGCCCGAAAATGGCAGGCAAGTCTGTGTATGTAGGCGACTATGCGGGCAAGGAGATCCTCACCGGAAAGCTGCTGCACGCTACCGTAGCCAGAGCAAAGGTGCTGGCTGTCCATGTGCCGGAGCTGCCCCAGGGCTACTTTTATGTAGATAAGAACGACGTTCCCGGAGATAACCGGGTCAATATCGTTTTGGATGATACCCCTGTCTTTGCCGAGGAAACCGTAGAGTATATTGGCGACCCCATCGGCATGGTAGTCGGCCCGGACGAGAAGGAAGTGGAGCGCATCCTCGCCCAGATCAAAGTGGACTATGAGGAGCTGCCCCCTGTTCTGGACATTGAAAAGTCCGAAACCGCTTTCTTCGACTATGCATACAAAAAGGGTGATCTTGCCAAGGCTTTTGAAGAGGCCGACCAGATCTTTACCGAGGTTTTTGAAACCGGCTATCAGGATCAGACCTACTTAGAGCCCCAGGGTATGATGGCAGAACCGGAAGGCGATGGCAAAATGTATGTCCATGGCTCCATGCAGTGCATCTACTATGTCCACGGTGCCCTGGTTCGGGCCCTGGGCTGCGGGAAGGGCGATGTTCATGTCTTCCAGGATGTGACAGGCGGCGGCTTTGGCGGCAAAGAGGACTTCCCCTCCGTGCTGGGCTGTCAGGTTGCGGTTGCGGCGAAGAAAGCCAATGCCCCTGTCCGCTGCATCCTCACCCGGAGAGAAGATCTGGAGTTTACCTCCAAACGCCACCCCTCCAGGTGTACTTATAAGCTGGCGGTGAAGGATGGCAAGGTTACCGGCATGGATATTGACGTCAAGTTCAACAGCGGTGCTTATACCACACTGTCTGCCGTTGTTCTCCAGCGTGGTATTATCTGCTCCAGCGGTGTATACAACGTCCCCAATCTGCAGGTGCGGGGCAGAGCCATGAAGACCAACACCGCCCCCTGCGGCGCTTACCGTGGCTTTGGCGCTCCCCAGACCTTCTTCGCCGTGGAAATGATGATGGATCATGTGGCAAAAAAGCTGGGCGTAGACTCCGTGGAGTTTAAGGAAGCCCACCTTGCCAGGCAGGGCGATTCCACCTCTACCTCCGGTAAGTACCACTTCCCCGTGCCCCTGCCTGCCATGCTGGATCAGGTGGATGCTGCCTGCGATCTGCGCAGAAAGCACAAAGAATATGCCAAGCCCCAGACCGGCCGCTATCGCAAGGGCATCGGTATGTCCCTGTTCTTCCACGGCGCAGGCTTTACCGGCTCCGGCGAGCGGGATCTCATTAAGGCCGTGTGCCGCCTGCACAAGTCTGCCGATGGCAGAGTAGAAATTATGGCTGCCAATGGCGAAATTGGCCAGGGTCTTCGCACCACCTTCCCCAAGATCGTTGCCAACGAATTGGGTCTTCCTCTGGACATGGTCACATATAACCACCCCGACACTGCCAGAGTGCCCGACTCCGGCCCTACCGTAGCTTCCCGCAGCCTCATGGTTGTTGGCGAGTTGCTTCGCCGTGCGGCTGTAAAGCTAAAAGAGCAGTGGCTCGAGGGCCAGGAGCAGGCCATTGAGGAGCGCTTCCAGGAACCCACCTTTATGGTTCCATTCGATCTGGACAAATTCCAGGGCGATGCCTACCCCACCTATTCCTGGGGTGTCAACGCCATCGAAGTGGAAGTGGATACCTATACCGGCACTTCCAAGATTCTGGGTGCTTACGCCTCCTTTGATGTGGGCACACCTATGGACTACAATGTAGTCATGGGTCAGATGGAAGGCGGCTTCCTCCAGGGTATCGGCTATGCTTCCATTGAGAAGATGGACTATGACCGCCGCACCGGCAAGATTCGCAACAATTCCTTCTCCGACTACCTGATCCCCACAGCTATGGATGTACCCAACCTTCAGTGTATGCTCCATGTGGAGAAGTACCCCTACGGGCCTTACGGTGCCAAGGGCGCAGGCGAGCTGCCTCTGGTAGGCGCAGCCGGTGCTTATGTAGAAGCTGTGGAGCAGGCTCTGGGCGCAGATCTGCGTCATGCGCCTTTCACTGCGGAGGACACCATGAATGTTTTGATGAAGGAGGCAGAGTAATACCATGAATGGCATTGAATTTGTGCTCAACGGCAAGGCCGTTACCTATGAAGGAAGCGCCGCTGACCGGCTGCTGGATGTTCTGCGGAACACCTTTGGAGCCACCAGCGTCAAGTGCGGCTGCAAAGAAGGCGAATGCGGTGCCTGCGCTGTTCTTATGGACGGCGTTCTGGTCAACTCCTGCTGCGTGGCTATGGGCGCAGTTGTGGGCGCAAACATCGTCACCATGGAGGGCTTCCGGGAAACCGAGCGGTTTGCTGTCTTAGATAAGGCCTTTGCAGAGGTTTCCGCTGTACAGTGCGGCTTCTGCATCCCCGGCATGGTTCTGGCTGCGGAAGCACTGCTTTCCAAGCACCCCGACCCCACGGAAGAAGATATCCGGGAAGGTCTTTCCGGCAACCTGTGCCGCTGCACCGGCTATAACGCCATTATCACCGCTGTGAAAAATGCCGCAAAGGAGGGCAAGGGATTATGGTAAACGGATTTAGCCCCAAGACTTTGGCAGAAGCTCTGGAAATCAGAGCTTCCCGGGATGTAGTCCCCTATGCCGGCGGCACAGACCTGATGGTTGAAAACCGGCAGAATGTGACCTACCTGTTTTTGAACAGAATCCCCGAACTGAAAAACATTACTGTTGATGAAGAATATGTCCGCATCGGCGCAGGTGTGACCTTCACGGAAGCCTTGGAATCCCCTCTGATTCCCATGCTTATGAAGGAAGCCGTATCCCGCATCGCTGCCCCCGCCATCCGCAATGCCGGCACTTTTGGCGGCAACCTGGGCAACGGCTCTGCCAAGGCAGACTCCGTTCTCATTGAGTTTGTGGCAGATGCCAAACTGCGGCTGGTGTCCTTAAAGGGCGAGCGGATCATTCCCGTAGAGAAGTTCTATCTGGGCAGAAGGAAGCTGGATCTGGCTGCCGATGAGCTGATCGCTGAAATTCTCCTGCCTAAGACCGGACCGGAAAACTACTATTACGAGAAGGTGGGCGGCAGAAATGCTCTGGCCATTTCCCGGGTATCCTTTGCCGGTATTCTGGCTGTTGAAGACGAAAAAATCACCAACATTGCCGTGGCCTTTGGCTCCGTTGCCGACACAATTCTCCGCTTCCCCGAGGCTGAGAAGGTGCTTCTGGGCAAGACTTTGGAAGAAGCCAAGGCTCTGCGGGGTCAATTCCTTGCTGCCTATGGAGAAAAGCTGGAACTGAAGCAGGGTCGTGTGTCCGCTGCCTACCGGAAGCAGGTTTGTCTGAATCTGGTGGAAGCCTTCCTCAATAAATTCGGCATCTAAGCCCATAGGAGGAACCTGATGTATATTGTAAATATTAACGGGGTGAACTATGAGTCCGCCCATGATAAAAAGCTTCTGACATTCCTGCGGGATGATCTGCACCTCACCGCCACCAAGGACGGCTGCAGCGAGGGCGCTTGCGGCACCTGTACCGTTCTGGTAGACGGTGTGAAGGCAAGAGCCTGCGTCCAGAGTCTGAGCAAGCTGGAGGGCAAGAAGGTTCTCACAGTGGAGGGCATTGACCCCGAGGAAATGAATGTCTATGAGCATTGCTTTGCTGAGGCCGGTGCTGTCCAGTGCGGCTTCTGCATCCCCGGCATGGTCATCTCCGCCAAGAGCCTTCTGGATGTGAACCTGAACCCCACCCGCAAGGATGTAAAGCAGGCTATTAAGGGCAACCTCTGCCGCTGCACCGGCTACAAGAAGATTGAAGATGCCATTTTGATGGCTGCTGCGTTCTTCCGGGAGAAAAAGGCCATTCCCGAAGCCCCCAAGACCCTTCACATGAATGAGCACGCCAAGCGCATTGATGCTGCCGAGAAAGTCAACGGCACCGGCATTTTCGCCGATGACCTGTACTTCCCCGGAATGCTTTTCGCCAAGGGCGTTTACTCCAAGTATCCCAGAGCCATCATTGAGAAAATAGATGTATCCAAAGCCCTGGCGCACCCCGACTGCGTGGAGATCCTGACCAAGGCTGATGTGCCTTATAACAAGATCGGCCATATCAAGCAGGACTGGGATGTGATGCTGGGCGAGGGCGACACCACCAAGTATGTGGGCAATGTCCTTGCCGTAGTCGCCACGGACAAAAAGGAAAAGCTGGAGGAAATTTGCTCCCTGATCGAAGTGGAGTACACTGTTCTTGAGCCTCTTACCAGCCCCTTTGAGGCGCTCCGTGGGGATGCTCCCCTGATCCACCCCGACGGCAATGTGATGAGCAGAGCCAATCTGGTTCGCGGCAATGCAGACGAGGCCATTAAGAACTCCAAGTATGTTGTGACCCGGAAGTATAAGACCTCCTGGCAGGAGCATGGCTTTATGGAGCCGGAGTGCTGCGTAGCCCTCCCTGAGGGGGACGACGGTCTTCTGGTCTATACCACCAGCCAGTCCATCTATGATGTGCAGAGAGAATGTGCCCAGATGCTTCAGCTTCCCAGAGAAAAGGTGCATTGCCGTGCGCCTCTGGTTGGCGGCGGCTTCGGCGGCAAGGAGGATATGACTGTCCAGCCCTATGCTGCGCTCATGGCTTGGGTCACCAAGCGGCCTGTTAAGGTAAAGTACAGCCGTCAGGAATCTCTGGCTTACCATGTCAAGCGGCACCCCATGGAGATGGAATTTACCACGGCTTGTGATGAAAACGGCATTCTCACCGGTATGAAGGGCATTATCATCGCAGACACCGGCGCATACGCCTCCCTGGGCGGCCCGGTTCTTCACCGCGCCTGCACTCATGCCGCCGGTCCTTACAACTACCAGAATATCGACATTTTCGGTATGTCCGTGTATACCAACAATGTAGTTGGCGGTGCTTTCCGTGGCTTCGGTGTTACCCAGAGCTGCTTCGCCACAGAAATGAACATTAACCTTTTGGCTGAGATGGTTGGCGTCGACCCCTGGGAGTTCCGCCGCCGCAACGCCATTAAGCCCGGCGATGTGCTGCCCAACGGTCAGACTGCCGACCCCAACACCAACATGGAAGCCTGTCTGGATGCTGTCAAGGACATCTTCTATGCCAACCCCTATGCCGGTATCGCCTGTGGCTTTAAGAACTCCGGCACCGGTATGGGCAAAAAGGACATTGGCAGAGTGCTTCTGTCCGTAGAAGGCGGCAAGGTGCATATCCGCACCGCTGCCTCCTGCATGGGTCAGGGCATCGGCCAGATGGTTCTGACTGAGATCTGCCATGTAACAGAGCTTGACCCCGCCCTGTTCTACTTTGAAACCGCCGACACTGTCCGCACACCCGACTCCGGCACTTCCACCGCTTCCCGTCAGACCGTGGTTACCGGTGAAGCAGCCCGGAGAGCCGGTGAGAAGCTGGCAACTGCCCTCTCTCAGGGCAAGACTCTGGCTGATCTGGAAGGTCAGGAGTTCTTCGGTGAGTATTCTGTGCAGACCGATCCTCTGGGCGCCATTAAGGAGAACCCTGTGAGCCATGTTTCCTATTCCTATGGGGCGCAGGTCATTGTCCTAGACGAGGAAGGCAAGATTACCAAGGCTGTTTCCGCTTTTGACGTTGGCACTCCTGTCAACATCCAGTCCGTAGAAGGACAGATCGAAGGCGGCATGGTCATGGGCATTGGCTACGGTGTCACTGAGAAGTTCGAGTGTGTAGACGGCATGCCCATGAGCAAATTCGGCACCATCGGCTTCATGCGTGCCACAGAAGCCCCTGAGTTGGATGTCATTCTGTGCCAGCCCAAGGAAGAAGATAAGCTGCCCTACTCCCTGGGCGCAAAGGGCTGCGGAGAGCTGTGCATGATCCCCACCGCTCCTGCCTGTGCCCTGGCTTACTACCGGCTGGATGGCAAGTTCCGTCAGAGCCTGCCTCTGGAAGATACCCCCTACCGGAAGAAGAAATAACCCGATCGATTTCACCCCGGAGGGAGCGATCCTTCCGGGGCGATTTGCACGGTGGACAGCAGACCGGAATGGACAGTTGACAGTTGACAGTGGACAGTTAAACCGTAAATTTTGGTTTATCTGTGAGTTTGCTGGGCACCAAAGCCTCCCTTGTGTAAAGGGAGGTGGGTCGCCGAAGGCGAGCCGGAGGGATTGCCAGGGCAGTTCGTTTTCGCCAAAATGCCAATCAGACCGGCAATTCTCAC
>JAZQXK010000113.1:0-3034 GCA_045632785.1 Faecousia sp. | reverse complement strand
CACTGTAAATTTGTACGAATTCGCCTTAAATGGTGCTGTTTTTCAAACTTTTCCGCCGGGCCGGATATATCCGGCCCCTACAGCCTTCTATCGAAAACGGCCCCCTAAATTGGAATTTAGGGGAATGGGCAAGACCATTCCCAACGGCAAATCATTTCAAATCCATGCCCGAGGGATAAACATCATTGAGCCGCAGGCTCAAACACCAGTGTCTTCACCACCACCGGATACGCCGCCCCATCCGCAACCGGCGCACCCACATCCAGAAAGCTCTCCGACTGCACCTTTACCCCATCCAGGCACATGACCCCACCGGGGAAGGCAGCCGCAAGGCTCTGCCCCATGACCTTTGCCATATCCGTGCCGAAAAGCAAAACTCTGGGCTGGGGCAGGTCCTGCAGCACCGGGGTCAGCCGTTTTGTCAGGGAGGTTACCTCCTGAAAGCTGGGATTGCGCAGCCCCGGAAGATACACCGCCACAGCCTCCCGGTCCCACCTTCTGCGAAAGCCCTGCAAATATTCCCGCAGACCTTCCGGGGAAAGCTTCTGCTGACTTTCACCCAATACCGCTACAGGAAGATTTTGCACCGGAAGGGGGACGCTGCCCCCATAAACCGTGCTGCCGGAAAGCTGGGTGCTGTAGCAGCCTGCCCCAATGACTGTGGCTCTTATGGTCTGCTCTCCCAGAAGGAAGTCCCCCTGGCACAGAGGGCTCTGCCGGATGCTCCGGGCCAGGAGTACCCCGATATCCCCGAAGGTAAAGGGGTCATCCATCTCCGTGTCCATCAGTTCTGCCACACCTCCGGAGAAGGAGAAAACTACTTCCCCCTGGGGCAGCTTCATGGGGCGATTGGTGAGAAGTGTGGGGGGAACTTCACCGGGCAGGAGACCGCACCCTTTTTCCAAAGCACCCGCCAAAAGGGAGATCACCGGGGCAAGATCTTCTTCCGTGACTGCATCTCCCGGCTTTAGGGCAGTCAGTCCCCGAAGTACCGGGGAGAGATAGGTGATACGCCCACGGTCTACCCGAATCAGCCGCCCACCTACATTGAGGCAGCCGGTAGCCGTGATTTCTCCGGCTTCGATCAGAGCCATGTTGGAAGTGCCGCCTCCGATATCTGTGTGCAGGACGGTTTTCCCGGTTGCCTTGGAGTAAGCAACCGCCCCGGAGCCCTTAGCTGCCAGGACGCTTTCCAAGTCCGGCCCGGCAGTGGCTACCACAAACTGTCCCGCAAAGTCTTTGAGTGCCTGCAAAACTTCCCGGGCATTTTCCTTCCGGGCAGTTTCACCGGTGATAATAATGGCCCCGGTTGCTACTTTTTCCGGAGAAAGCCCGGCTTTTTGGTATTCTGCCTTCACAATGCCCCGAATACCCTCTGCATCCAATACGGTTTCCGAAAGCAGAGGGGTAAAATGGATGGGACTTTGGTACAGGATCTCCCTTTTTTGGATTTCCAGATCCGGGACGGAATATGCGCTTGCCCGGTTTTCGATCCCAAGGCGGGAAACCACAAGCTGGGTGGTGGAAGTGCCCACATCAATGCCCACGGAAAGAAGACTGTTATCCACGCCCCATGACCTCCCGGACAATTTCCTCCAAAAGCCCCCTGGTAGGTTCTACGGGATTGGTGACAGAGCAGGGGTCTGCCAGTGCCGCGTCCAGTATGCGCCCCATGTTCCGATCTACCTCCGCTGAGCGCACACCGGCCTCTGCCAGAGTGGCAGGAAGCTTTAATTCCTTCCGCAGGCGCAGAAGGCTGTTTTTCAGATTGCGTACAGCCAGAGTGTCCGCAGTTCCGGGAAGCCCTGCTTCTCTTGCTAAGGCCGCATAGCGGGGAAGGGCAGCGGGGGAATTGGCTGTAATGACGGAAGGAAGCAAAATGGCGTTGAGCCTTCCGTGGGGTACATGGAACAGCCCGCCTAAGGCGTGGGAAAGGCTGTGGCAAATGCCAAGGCCTGCCTGAGAAAAGGCCATAGCTGCCATGGTTGCGGCCTCGTGAATTTCCAGACGGACAGAGGGGTTGCCCCCAAAGGACAAAGGCAGCTCCCCATGAGCAATGCGAAAAGCGCGGCTGGCAAGGCTGTCTGTAATGCTCCCCGCCTTTTTGGCGGCAATGGCTTCTAAGGCATGGGACAGCACATCGAAGCCACCGTCAGCAATGAGGCTTTTGGGTAGTCTTTCCAGAAGCTCGCTGTCCAGAATTGCCAGCTTGGGGCGCAGGCTTTCCATGACCAGAGGCTTTTTTATGCCGTTTGTGGTGATAATGGCAAAGTCTGTCACTTCAGCCCCGGAGCCGGAGGTGGTGGGGATGGCGGCTAGGGGAGCGGTGGTTTCGGAAAAATGCACCATAGCCTTGGCGCAGTCCATGGGGCTGCCACCGCCCAGAGCGATTACCAGATCGGGGGTAAAGTCCCGCAGCAGGGCAGTGCCCCGGGCTACCAGCTCTGCAGAGGGGTCAGGAAGCACCTGATCGAAAATAAAGGATTCTCCACCCAGATTGCGGCAAAGCTCATGGGCTGTGCCGTTTTCGGAGAAGAAGCGGTCTGTGACCAGAAAGACCCTTTTGGGGTGCAGCTCTTTTAAGTGCCACCGGGCCCCGAAGCCGGATACGATTTTTGTGCCGCAGGAGAAGGTATGAAACATTTTAGATCAAGTCCTTTCATGTAGGAATTTCTCGGAGAGATTGACAGTGTATTCACAGGGCTATCTTCAGGTGTACGGGTAAATTCCTGTTTATCTTACGAACCGATGGGATCCACTGGTGCGGCAGCACCCAAGGCGCAGCTCCGCGCTAAGAGCCCCCTTCGGCGGTTGCGCTCTGCACGCGCCTGCGGGCGCAGCCTTGTGAAAGAGAGGTGTCACGCGAACAGCGTGACTGAGGGATTGTGCAGCAGGAATTTCCGCTCTAGTTAGCATTTTGACGAAATCGAACTGCCCTAGGCAATCCCTCCGGCTCGCCTTCGGCGACCCACCTCCCTTTACACAAGGGAGGCTTTGGTGCCCAGCAACCTTAGAAAGATAAACCAAAATTTAT
>JAZQXK010000112.1:0-4524 GCA_045632785.1 Faecousia sp. | reverse complement strand
TTCCCGGTCTACCGCATAGGAATGGTTCTGAGAGGTGATCTCTACTTTACCTGTAATCAGATTCTGTACCGGATGATTACCGCCCCGGTGTCCGAATTTCAGTTTGTAGGTTTTGGCTCCATAAGACAGCGCAATGATTTGCTGTCCCAGACAGATACCGAAAATTGGATACTTTCCTCGCAGCTGCCGTACCAGTTCAATGACCGGGGTCACATCCTCTGGATTTCCCGGGCCATTGGAAAGAAAGATCCCGTCTGGATGAAGCTGTTCCACTTCTTCTGCCGGAATGTTCCACGGAACAATGGTTACATTACAATTCCGCTGATTCAGACTGCGGATTATGTTGTGCTTGATCCCGCAATCTACAGCAACAACATGGTATTTTGGATTTTCTGCAGGGGAAAGCCAGTTCACTTTTGTGCTGACCTGCGCCACCTGATTTGTGGGGAGAGGGATGCTGCGCAGACGGGCGAAGCCAGCCAAATTTGGGGTGGTGCCCTGGGTAATCAGCCCCTTGCAGGTTCCCTTGTCTCGGATGTGCCGAGCCAGACGGCGTGTATCCACACCGGCGATTCCGGCAATCCCATAGCGCTGCATGACCTGCTCCAGGGTTTCTTCCGCCCGGAAATTGGAAGGCCGTTCATTGTATTCCCGAACGATCAAAGCACTAATGGTCGGCACGTTCGTTTCATAGTCGTCTGCGCACATACCATAATTGCCGATCAGCGGATAGGTCATAACAACGGCCTGCCCGGTGTAGGAAGGATCCGAAAGGATCTCCTGATAACCCACCATGGAAGTGTTGAAAACCACTTCAACGATTTTTTCAGAATCGTCACCGAAACCGAATCCATAGAATTCGGCTCCATCTTCCAGGATGATCTTTTTATCATACTCCCGAATCATAATTGTTTCCTGCCTTTCACCAAGGAGAGCTTCTGCTCAAACTGATCTTTTCTGGTATCTTTGGGGATTTCCGTAGGATACCGTCCGGAGAAGCAGGCACTGCAATAGGCTGTATTTCCGCAGAGGCTTTCCAGATTTTCCAGGGGAAGATATCCCAAAGAATCCACACCAATGATTTTGGCAATTTCTTCTACGCTGTGATGACAGGCGATCAGGTGATCCTGAGAATCAATATCGGTGCCATAGTAGCACGGATACAGAAAAGGAGGAGCGGAGATACGCATATGGATTTGCTTTGCTCCTGCATTTTTAAGCAGTGTGACGATTCTGGCGGAGGTGGTGCCGCGAACGATGGAATCATCTATCAAAACGACACGCTTTCCCCTGACCACACTTTCTACAGGGCTTAATTTGATCTTCACCTGATCCACCCGGTGATCCTGACCGGGAGAAATGAAGGTACGCCCTATGTATTTGTTTTTGATGAGTCCCATACCGTAGGGAATCCCGGATTCCTGGGAATATCCCAGGGCAGCATCCAGTCCGGAATCCGGAACACCGATGACAATATCCGCATCCACCGGATGCGCCTTTGCCAGAATGATGCCGGCTCTCCTTCGGGCATCATGAACGCTGATCCCCTCAATGACAGAATCCGGACGGGCAAAGTAGATATGCTCAAAGATGCAGAGTTTTTGGGGAGCGGTGCTGCAGTGCCGTTGATCGCTATGAACGCCGCTGCGGTCAATGGTCAGGATCTCGCCGGGAAGAACATCCCTTATGATTTCCGCACCTACCGCATGGAGAGCGCAGCTTTCGGAAGCCACTACATAGGTGCCGTCAGCCATTTGCCCATAGCACAGTGGACGGAAACCATGGGGATCCCGGACGGCGATCAGCTTCGTGGCGGACATCAGAACCAGAGAGTAGGCACCGTCTAATTTTTTCATTGCGTTGCTGACCGCTTCTTCAATGGAGGGAGCGGAAATACGCTCTCTGGTGATCACATAAGCGATGGTTTCTGTGTCAGAGGTGGAATGGAAAATTGCGCCGGACAGTTCCAACTCCTGCCGCAGGAGCAGGGCATTGCTTAGATTTCCGTTATGGGCTACTGCCAGCTTTCCTTTCAGATGGTTGACTTGAATGGGTTGGCAGTTGCTCAGGTTATTGCCACCGGTGGTGCCATAGCGAACATGGCCGACAGCAATCTCGCCTTTGGGAAGCTTCTGCATTTCTTCCTGGGTAAATACTTCGCTGACAAGGCCGAGTCCCTTATGGGAAGTGAACACCCCATCTTCATTGACCACAATCCCGCAGCCTTCCTGGCCGCGATGTTGGAGTGCATATAGACCGTAATAGACCAGGCTGGCCACATCCTCGGTTGTTCTGCTATATACACCGAAGACACCACATTCTTCATGGATGCTCATTTTTGACCCTCCAGACTGGCTTTTATAAAACCTGCAAACAGGGGATGGGGCTTATTGGGACGGCTCTTGAACTCTGGATGGAACTGAACACCCACATGGAAAGCCCGGTCACAGAACTCAACAGTCTCTACCAGCCGTTCGTTTGGGGATACTCCGCTTAAGGTTAAACCGGCATCGGTAAGAATGGAACGGTATTCATTGTTAAACTCATAACGGTGCCGGTGCCGTTCGCTGATTTGCGTGGTACCGTAACAGCGATGCATGGTTGTATTGGAGACAATTGTGCAGGGATAAGCACCCAGCCGCAGTGTACCTCCCTTATTGATCTCGTCGCTCTGACCGGGCATGAAATCAATGACCTTATGCGCTGCATCGGGATCAAATTCGCCGGAATTGGCATTCTGCAAGCCTGCGAACCGGGCAAACTCAATGACCATGATCTGCATTCCGAGGCAGATCCCAAAGTAGGGGATATGATTCTCACGGGCGTATTTTGCTGCCAGAATCATACCTTCAATACCCCGGCTGCCAAAGCCGCCGGGAACAAGAATACCGTCTAATCCTGCCAGAATCTCGTTATAGGTTTCACAGGTTAACGTTTCAGAATCGATCCACCGGATGTCCACATCTGCATCCAGAGAAAATCCTGCGTGGCGCAATGCTTCTGCGACAGACAGGTAGGCATCATGAAGCTGAACATATTTTCCCACCAGTCCAATGGTGACAATTCTGCTGCGGTGATAGATCTTTTCTATGAGTTCTTTCCATTCTTTCAAGTCTGGTTCGGGTGTTTTGATCCCCAGCTCCCGGCAGACGATTCCGGAGAAATTCTGCTTTTCCAGCATCAGCGGTGCTTCGTACAGAACCGGGATGGTAATATTCTCAATGACACAGTCTGGTTTGACATTGCAGAACATACTGATTTTCTGGAAAATGCTGTCTTCCAGGGGTTCATCGCAGCGCAGAACGATGATATCCGGCTTGACACCCATACCCTGCAGCTCACGAACTGAGTGCTGGGTGGGTTTGCTTTTGTGTTCATCGGAGCCACGGAGGAAGGGAACCAGAGTTACATGGATAAAGAGGCTGTTTTCTTTTCCTACCTCTAAAGAAATCTGGCGAACCGCCTCCAGAAAAGGCTGGGATTCAATGTCACCGATGGTGCCGCCGATTTCTGTAATGACCACATCGGCATCGGTCTGTTTTCCTACACGGTAGACGAATTCCTTGATCTCATTGGTCACATGGGGAATGACCTGTACGGTGGAGCCAAGATATTCTCCCCGCCGTTCCTTGTTCAGAACATTCCAGTAGACCTTTCCGGTAGTCAGATTGGAGTATTTGTTCAGGTCCTCATCGATGAAGCGTTCATAATGTCCCAGATCCAGATCGGTTTCCGCTCCATCCTCGGTCACATATACTTCGCCGTGCTGGTAAGGACTCATGGTGCCGGGGTCTACGTTGATATAGGGATCCAGCTTTTGCGCGGCAACCTTCAAACCTCTGGATTTCAATAACCGGCCCAATGAAGCGGCAGTAATGCCTTTGCCAAGACCGGAAACCACACCGCCTGTTACAAATATATATTTTGTCATGTTTCTCACTCCACAGTTACGGATTTTGCCAGATTCTTCGGTTTATCAATATCGCAGCCGTTTTCCCGTGCTACATGATAGGCAAGTAGCTGTAAGGGGATGATCTCCACTGCTGCACTGAACAGGGGATGAATCTTGGGAATATAGAGCATATCATCTGCAAGGGAAACGATTTTAGCATTGTCCCTAAAAGCTACTGCCAGAACCTCAGCACCACGAGCCTTTACCTCTACAATGTTGCTCATGGTTTTTTCCGTAATGGCCTCATTGCAGCACAGGGCAATGACAGGCTGGCCTTCACAGATCAGTGCAATGGTTCCATGTTTCAATTCGCCGGCAGCATAGGATTCTGCGTGGATGTAGGAGATTTCCTTCATCTTCAATGCACCCTCCAACGCAACGGCATAGTCAGTATTCCGGCCAATGAAGAACATGGAGCAGGCGCTGTGGTATTTCTTTGCCAGATGCACCATTCCGGGATTCATATCCAGTGCCTGTTGGATTTGTTTGGGTAATGCCTTTAAGGCACTGAGGAGTTTTCGCCAGGTACTGTCTTCAACGGTTTCCAACTTTTTGGCTGCATAGAGGGCGAA
>JAZQXK010000111.1:0-10307 GCA_045632785.1 Faecousia sp. | reverse complement strand
AACCGGCTACCGGAAGTGTAAAAAATCTTTATTTTATTTCACTGTCCACTTGACGGGGAGCAGTTCAAGGATCGACTGTGGGAATTTTTTGTTTTGGAATGTGTAGGCACAAACTCCCTTTTTCAGTTTGTGGGTACAGATTTCAAAACGGCTGGGATTGTAAAGGGACCGCAGGTTCCTTTACTTCTGGGTTTCCAATAGGGGTGAAAGTGCCCTGTTGGCACACGATTTTACAGTGTAAAGTCTAGTGTGTTAGACCTTTTACGACCGCGGTCTGCTGAAAGGGGTTGTTCTGTGCGGGAACAAGCACTTTCAGGAAAACGCAGAACAGACGGATTTTGGCGCGCCACGCGCTGAAAATTTGGTTTGTCCTTCAGACAAAATCCGGCTGTTCGGGTGTAGGTGGTGAAGCGAAATGAAGAAAATCTGTGAAGCAGATTTTCGGAATGGAGCTGCATCACCGGGGGAGCAAATGGGCTAACGCACTCACCGTACCCTGTCCCACGTTTCTCAATTTGCTCTCGTTATTTTTCAAAGGCAATCAACCGTTCCTTCGGCAGTTCCTCGCTGTCCTGCTTCAAAATAAAATCGATGACACGCTTGGCATAGATCCTGCTTTTAGTAGTATCCCAGTCAGCAAGCCAGAGAATTTTCTGCCGTCCCTTTTCAAAATCAAAATAGATCTCGCCCCACTCACCGTCGCAGTCTGCCTGGTATTCGTAGACTGCTGCGGCGATTTTCTTTTTCTGCCTGGTTTTGGATTTCAGTTTTATTCGTGCGGTGCGGATCACACCGTCTTCCAACATCTGAAGTGCCAAATTTTCCACCGCCTTCTGATACGCAAGCCTTGCGCCTTCTTCTGTTGTAATGTTGTATTTCGCGCCCAGCTTATCATAGGTCAGGCATTCCTTTTTCTTTTTCACATGGCCGCAGGTCATGCAGATGCCGTTCCGTTTTTCCAGGAAATACCGGTCCTGGGCAGAGAGTTTTTCAAAGGCCGACCGGAGCGCCATCTGCATCTCAGCATCATAAATAATTCTTGCAAAATCCCAATACCTGCTGGGCCAGCGCTCTTCGGTTTCAGTACCCTTGTCGTCTTCATAAAACAGAGGCTGTCTGTTACGCAATGTTCGTGCCTGCCGAATATACAAGTCTGCTGTTTTCAGACTGCATTTGTGACGCCTTGCAAATTCCTCCCGGGCATCGGGATAGTTGTTGTTTACATACGCTGCACTGCGGACACCCTTGTACTGCCACAATTTTTCAAAGGACCAGGATTCATCCCTCCGGCAAATCTCAATCATAGCATTTCTCAAATCGTGGTGAACATAGGTCAGAAACTTTGCGCCCCTGTCAGGATCATACTCAGGCAGCTTTTCCATCATGGTTTCGACGCAGGCCAGTTTCAGATCCAGAAAGTGTTCTGGGTCATAGCGGAAATCACTGCCCAAGATTCGGAATTTACGAATGGCACGGTTGAGTCTTTTTTCATACCGGTGAAGAAAAAAGAAGAAATGCTTCATATCCTTTTCTGCAACCGCATGGATAATATGGTCGTTCAGTTTCTCCACTCTGGGTGGTGCCGGAATCAGCTGGAAAATGCGCTCAGCTTCCTCCGTGGTCAAACCACATCTCAATACTTTGAAACTATATTGCGGGCGATACCCGTCCAGGTTGCAGACAAATTCAGAATCCATAAGCGCACCTCCCTTTTTCTTTTATGTTTTTTCTCTTTGCGCCAGCAACGCTTTTGCTTCTTTGTGGATATTTTCTGATGTCATTTCTTTTTCATAGTCTGACAAAGCGT
Source organism: Faecousia sp. (assembly GCA_045632785.1). GTDB lineage: Bacteria > Bacillota > Clostridia > Oscillospirales > Oscillospiraceae > Faecousia. The sequence goes on along the minus strand of JAZQXK010000111.1, from coordinate 8,500 downwards.
ACGCGGTATTTTCAAAGGCTTTGGATCTTTTTTCCTCGGCAAGCCGCAGTTCAACATCTCCCTGCTCTCTGGAAATGCTACCCCGGCGAATTGCTTTACTAATGGAATCCATCCGGCGATTGTAAATGACGGTGATCACAGTATCCTCTGCTTTTTCTTTTTCCATTTCCCGGCTTCCGATGATGGTACAGGTCCAGCCGTCGGGGTGGCCTGGAAACACTCTGCCGCAGTATTTCGTGTTGTAGCCGTTGGTGGTCAGAAACCATTTCTTACATACCGGGCACAGCCGTGGACCATGTCCGCAACGCAGTCCCTCAAAGAGATCGCTGCGGAACAGTCCTACAAAGTTGACGTAGTGCATCCGCTTTACCAGCACCGAATGATTTTTCTTAGGATGCCGGATAGTCCGATACTGGACAGTGGTATTGGTCATGGACATCCAGCCGCCGGTATCTTCAAAGGTTATTTCTGCGGGGAAATTATCATCAAAGATCTCTGCATAGCCGGTAGCTTTCCGCTCATCTGCCTCATGGATTTTCATAGCAAAGGGAATCATTGTTTTCTGAAATCCCTCCAAAGAGAATCCCAGATTGGCCAGCAGCTGTGTCAGCTTGATCAGGGAGGCTCCGTTTTCATATTTCTTTTCCAGCGCCTCTGTCAGTTTCCCGGAACGTTGGGCCGTCAGATATGCATTGGCGATTTTCAGAGAATCCATCGTGAAGCAGGTATCGATCTGATCCTTGCACATATTCAGGTCCATGTAAGAAAAAGGTGCATCTTGAATGATCAGAGAGAGGATTTTCAAAGCGCTCTGTTTTGCCATGGGCAGCAGTTTGGGATCTGCCTTACCGGCATTGATACTGCCGAGAAACAAATTCAAGTTCTTGCTAGAAGTATGCAACTGAGAAATGACTTCCTCCGGAATGTTCAGTGCATCGCAGGCAATGGAGCCCGCCTTGTATACTTTCCCTCCGTAGATCACTTCATTGTCCCAGAAGTCCAGGGTCAGCGCAGCGTAATCTTCCTTTTTGGTGTCCATCATTTTTCATCTCCTTCCATTTTCGCTACTTAAGCTGTGATGGTAGTATATCATCTTTCCGGTACGTTTTATTGGACAGATTGTTAAATCATTCTGTCCGGAGGAGCGGTTTTAGATTGTCCGGAAATAATTGGTAAATTTTCAAAATCCAGCATAATAATAGTAAGAGGAGCGATGTTCCACAGCCACGGAACACCGCTCCTTTGTTATGTCCGGGAGAACGGTTTTGGCCTGTCCGGGAATAATTGGGCTTTTTCCGAAATCCAGCATAATAATAGTAAGAGAGGGATGTGCCTGCAGGTGGTACATCCCTCTTTTCATTTTCAGGAAAGGAGGTTATGAACATGAGTAGCGAAATCAGAGAACTGACCAAAGGTGAGAAGAAAACCATCCGGGCTCTGGTGCTGAACCACTGTGCCAACCATGACTCCAAATTGGGTTGTATCGTTATGGACGGAAAATGCTACATGCTGCAGAAGGAATACTGTTCCCATTCCCTTTGCAAGTATTTCCGGAATGTGGTACTTCCCAATGACCCGATATTGGAAGCAGCTTTAACCGGAGTCCCCACCAAGCAATGTCCCATTTGCGGTCAGCGCTTTCCAAAAGAAAGCAGACGGAAGTATTGTTCGGACACTTGTGCCCGAACGGCAAGAAAGAAAACCACATAAAAAGGAGGAAATCATTTGGATCTATTCAAACAAGTCAAGGCAGCTGTACCGGCGATCCAGGCTGCCAGGGATTATGGAATGGAAGTCAGCCGTTCCGGCATGGCCTTGTGCCCTTTCCATGATGACCACCATCCCAGCTTACAGCTGGGGGATCGCTATTACTGCCATGCCTGCGGAGCTTCCGGAGATGTAATCGATCTGACTTCCCATCTTCTCGGGGTCGATGGATACTCTGCAGCAAAGCAGCTGGCATTGGATTACAACATCCATACAACACAGGAATTGGATGCCTGCATCGATTACTCTCCGCCCTATCCCAACATCCGCAAATTCCGGGAAGATGAACAGCTGTGCATCCGGGTTCTGTCCCAGTGGGCCCGGATTCTGGAGCGCTGGAGAAAGCTCTATGCACCGGCAAAAGACTGTGATATTTGGGATCTGCGCTTTGTAGAAGCCACAAAAGAATTATCCACCATGGACTACTTCCTGGACTGCCTGACTGTGGGCACTCTGGAAGAACGGGTAGCCATGGTGGATTTTTTGTTGGACAAAGGCATTATCCAAGGATTGCAGGAGCGATTGAAAAAGGAGGAGAAACAAACCAATGGACGAGCAGACGAATCTTGTTCCTGAGTGGATGGAAGGAAAGAAAATCAACGAATCCCTCTTCTGCCGGGAATATCTACAAGCGCATCCCATGATCGCCATTTCCGGTACCTTCTTCACAGTTGATGGCCGTGTAACCGATGAAGCAAAGCTCATGCGGGACATTCTGGAAAAGATCGAGCCCTATGTGACCAGCGGACTTTCCCGAAAAGTGCAGAATCTTCTGGAAGCTCTGCGACTCATGTGTTACTCGGATCCTCTGCCTGTGGAAACGGACCGCATCCACGTTGCCAACGGTACCCTGTTTCTGGATGGTACATTCCGGGAGGAAAAGGTTTTCTGCACGAACCGTTTGCCGGTTTCCTATTATCCTGCCGCACCGATTCCCGAAAAATGGCTCGGATTTCTGCAGGAGCTTCTGTACCCCGAAGACATCCCCACCCTCCAGGAATACATGGGTTACTGCCTGATTCCCAGCAACAAAGGGCAAACCATGCTGTTTCTGATCGGTAACGGCGGCGAGGGCAAAAGCCGCATTGGTCTGGTGATGCGTTCTCTCCTAGGATCCAACATGAGCACCGGAAGCATTGCCAAGGTGGAGACCAGCCCTTTTGCCCGGGCAGATCTGGAGCATCGCCTGGTTATGGTGGATGATGACATGAAGCTGGAAGCCCTTCCCCAGACCAACCACCTAAAAACCATCGTCACTGCTGAGATGGAAATGGATCTGGAGAAAAAGGGAGAACAGAGCTATCAGGGTATGCTCTATGCCCGGCTGATGGCTTTCGGAAATGGTGCTCTCCGGGCCCTCTATGACCACAGTGACGGATTTTACCGTCGGCAGCTGATCCTGTCTGCAAAACCCAAGGATAAGGCTCGGTGGGACGATCCCTTTATTGCAGAAAAGTTATGCTCTGAAGCAGAGGGGATCTTCCTGTGGGCGCTGGAAGGCCTGAAGCGGCTGATTCAAAACGGCTATCACTTTACCAAGAGTGAACGCACCCAGGCCAATATTGAAGCGTCCATGCGGGAAGGCAACAATATTCTGGATTTCATGGATTCCGAAGGCTATTTCCTGTTCAAGGCAGATGACTGGATCACCTCCAAAGATTTCTATGAGGTCTATGTGATGTGGTGCGATGACAATGCAGAAAAACCTCTGGTCAGAAAAACCTTCATCAATTACCTTCGCAGCAAGGAGCAGAAATACAATCTGGAATACAACAATTACGGTCACAACAGAGAAGGCAGGCGGGTATGGGGCTTTCTTGGAATCCGGAGCCTACTGAAAATATTCTGATGGAACCTAAAAGGATCCATACATACGTACACGCATACAGCACCCCCATGTCAGGGACTGTACACATGTACGTACAGTATGCGCGTTTTAAGCCTTATGGTTATTATTTCAGCCGGGCAAGCCCATGAGGTTCTTAGGACCGGAATAGAAAATATGGCAACTTTTCAGCGCGGTATTCTTGCCGCTTGTAACGCACAAACCCCGTTTTGAGGGTTTGCCATATAAAGTGTCGACCCCGACACAAGAAAATACAAAATGCGTTCATCAGCGAAAAGATATCTGTTTGGGTGAACTTACTTCGTGAGGCAACGAAGCTTTTGGAAGCGAAATACCTTCGATTCCCAGCTAAGAAAGTTGCCGAAACACAAATTAATTATGAAAGCAACGAAAGCAGCTATGGCAAACAGGGGCTCAAAAGCGTCGACATCGACCCTTTGCCGACAATGCCGCTGCTGCAAAAAACCATGAACTTTTAGGAGGAATTTATATATGACACAAGACAATATTCGAAATTATATCAAAGCCCGGATTACAGAGGAAGGCTACACCATGGACGAGGTGCTGCAGCTTCTGCATGAAGACTATCAGTGGAGCCGCAGCCTGTCCAACTTTTCTGCCAAGCTATCCCGGGGTACCCTTCGTTATATTGAGGCTGTACAGATCGCGGATATTCTCGGCTATGACGTGATTTGGAAGAAGCGAGGTGATCGCTGATGCCGAGACCCAGAAAAGTAAATGATCTTGCATTTTTCCAGAATGACCGGTGCAAAGTCCAATACTGTGAAATGTGCATGGATTGCCAGAAGGACTGTAAGCAGAGCTTCCGGGCAGTAATTGTACGTTGTCCGCGCTTTGAACCCGTTTCCACAACCAAAAGAAGAGGGGCGGTGTTGAGATGAAAGCACAGTATGGAATTCTCAGACTGAAAAAGTACAAGGGCCAGACCGTTTCCTGGATTGAAGCCCATAACGAACGCCAGAAGGAATCCTACGCCAGCAACCCAGACATCCATCTGGAGCGCAGTAAATTCAACTTTCATCTGGTGGAGCCCCAGGGCAAGTACCTGGGAGAAGCAGACCGGATGATCCGGGAGGCTGGCTGCCGTACCCGCAAGGACAGCGTAAAGGTAGTAGAAGCATTGATTACCGCAAGCCCCGAGTTCTTCAAAGACAAGAGTCAAAAGGAAATCCATCTGTTTTTCCAGAGGGCTTTGAATTTTATGAAAACCAGACAGGATGAAGCAACCTATATTTCTGCTGTGGTGCATGTGGACGAGAAAACGCCCCATATGCACCTTTGTTTTGTTCCCATCACGCCCGATGACCGGCTCAGCGCCAAGGAGATTGTTGGAAACAAGAAGGATCTGACCAAATGGCAGGACGACTTTTGGAGCTACATGGTGAAATTCTATCCGGACCTGGAGCGTGGGGAATCTGCCAGCAAGACCGGACGAGCCCATATCCCGCCGCGTCTCTTCAAGGATGCCGTTCACCTGGGTAAGCTTCAGGACAAAATTCTGGACCTGCTTCGGGATCCGAATCCCCTGACTGCCAAAAAGCGGGCTGCTGAGGTTGAAAAGCTTCTGGGAAAATACATCCCCCGTGCAGAAAGCCTGATGAGCAGCATGAAAAAGATCAACCGGGCCATCAAGGAACTGAAGGCAGAAGTCAAAGCTCTGGAAAAAGAGAAAGAGGCATCCCAGGAAAGTGTCCTGAGAAAGATGGAAATCATGCAGCAGCTTCAGGAGCTGGAGGAACTGAAAGAACTGATTGAAAACATTCCGGACGAGATTCTGGATACTTACAAAAACAAAGAAAATTTGAGAAAGGAAAACGAAATTGCTTATGAATAATGAATACAACGTTCAGGCCATGCAGCTGCCTGTCAATAAGCTGCGACCCTTCGAAGGGCACCCCTTCCAGGTAAAAGATGACGCGGAAATGGAGCAGCTGGTATGGAGCATTCTTACCCAGGGACTGCTGACTCCCATTACAGCCCGTCCCCTGGAAAATAATGAATATGAAGTGATCTCCGGTCACCGGAGGCTCCACGCATGCAAAAAGGCAGGAATCGAAACGGTTCCTGCCTTAATTTATACCCTGGATCGGGATGCTGCCACCATCGCCATGGTGGACAGCAATCTCCACCGGGAGAAGATTCTTCCCAGTGAAAAAGCCTTTGCTTACAAACTGAAAATGGATGCCATGAGCCGCCAGGGGCATCGCACCGATTTAACTTCCACCCAAGTTGGGCGGAAGTTGGAAACTGCCGAAATGATCGGGCAGCAGAGCGGAGAGAGTAAGAACCAGGTGCGCCGTTACATCCGCCTGACCGAACTGATTCCGGAAATTCTTCAAATGGTGGACGATGGAAAAATTGCCCTGACTCCAGCTGTGGAACTGTCCTATCTGACCCGACAGGAGCAGCGGGATTTATTGGAGACCATGGAGAGTGAGGACTGCACTCCTTCACTCTCCCAGGCAATCCGTATGAAACGGCTGAGTCAGTCCGGAGAACTGGATATTGACCGTATCTTTGATATTCTCCGGGAACCCAAAGCAAATCAGCATGAGAAGATCAGTCTGGACTATGGACAGCTCCGCCGCTTCTTTCCTAAGCATTATACCCCTGACAAGATTCAGAGCGCAATTATGCGGCTTGTGGAAGCAGATTATCAGCGTCGTCAGCGGAACCGCTCCGCAGAAAGATGAGGGCAGATATGGCTGAAATTGTGAAAAGAGACGTTCTGAACATCAAAGAAGCTTCCGCCCGGGCCAAAGCATGCGGCATGAATATCAGCGAGTACACACTGCGCCGCATCATTCGCTCCGGTGAGCTTCCCTGCCGCATCGTAGGCCGTACCTACCTGATCAGCTGGGAAAAGCTTGTTGCCTGGGCCACTTGCGCAGATGGCTGCGACAATGCCATCAAACAGTAAATTATCACATATTTGTTGAAAAAGCGGTTACGGACTATCATGTCCGTAACCGCTGAATGAAAGGAGAATGATTTATGCCCTATATTGAACCCCGCCGGAATCAAAACGGTGAAATCACAAGCTATCGTCTGGTAGTCTCTGCCGGACTTGACCAAAATGGCAAGCAGATCCGCCGTCGATCTCTTTGGACACCGCCCACCAGAGGCATGTCCGAGGCTCAGATGGAGCGCGAAGCCACTGCTGCAGCCTATAAATTCGAAGACCAGATCAAAAAAGGCTATAACTTTGACAACAATCAGACCTTTGCAGAATATGCCCTGTATGTTCTGGAATTAAAGGAACGCACAGGCGTTAAAACCAGTACCATGGACCGATACCTGGATATGCTGCCCCGGATCAATGAAGCCATCGGCCATCTAAAACTCTGCAATATCCGGCCCCAGCATCTGAATGACTTCTACAAGTACATGACAGAAAATGCAGTCAGAAGTGACAGTGCCAGAGCCATCGCCAAGCGTGCACTGAATACCAGATTCAAAAGAGAGAAAATCTCCAAGGCTGAGCTGGGCCGTCGTGCCGGGGTTGCCGCAAGCACCATTACGGCTGCCATGCGAGGCGATCCTCTCCGAATTGCCACCGCGGAAGCCATTGCGGCAGCTTTGAATTCTTCCGCAAAAGATCTCTTTACCTTCCAGGATAATACAACGCCTCTGGCCACCAAAACCATTATTGAGCACCATCGCCTGATTTCCAGTATCCTTGCACAAGCAGAGAAGGAAATGCTCATTCCCTATAACCCTGCCGAGAAGGCAACTCCACCCAAAGTGAAGCGATCTTCTCCGGACTATTATCAGCCGGAGGAAATGGACGAAATTCTGAATGCCCTGGAAGAAGCTCCCATCAAATGGAAAGCCATCTCCTACTTGCTCATTGACACCGGTTGCCGCCGAGGTGAGATTATGGGATTAAAATGGAGCCGGGTGAATTTTGACACCAGTGTCATCACCATTGACTCCAATCTTCTCTACTCTGCAAACTGCGGCATCTACGAAGATACCACAAAAACCAACGAAGTCCGGGCCATCAAAATTGCGCCCCAAACTCTGGCTGTATTAAGACAGTGGAAGGAAACCTATGAGCAGCTGAAAGAGGATAACGGTGACCGGTGGGCAGATTCCCCTTATGTATTTGTTCGGGATGACGGCTCTGCCATGCACCCTGACAGTATCACAGACTGGCTCCGCAACTTCAGCAGGAAGCATGATCTTCCCCACATCCATCCCCATGCCTTCCGGCACACAGCAGCTTCTACCATGATTGCCAATGGTGTAGACCTGGTTACGACTGCCGCAGAAATGGGCCATGCAAATGCCAATACTACGGCACTGATCTATGCTCATCAGATTGCAGTCGCCCGGGCAACTGCCTCCGAAGTCCGCGCAGGTGTGTTTGCAAACAGGAAATAACATCCAAATTCAGTTATTTTCAGAGGGCACTAACCCCAAATTAACCCCACGGTTTCAAAAACCTATAATTTCCAAACTTTTCGCGATAAAGTGAAATCACTTCTCTATTCGGTAAAAAACATCAAAAAAGTTCGGTTTTTTCCTTTATGCAGGTTGCACATAACCCCAAACTAACCCCAATCGAAGGTTTCAGGCCTTCCATTTCTGGTCAAAAAGTTAGAAAAACACCGGATTTCTTTCGAAATCCGGTGTTTTTTATGGTTGCGGAGGCAGGACTCGAACCTACGACCTCCGGGTTATGAGCCCGACGAGCTTCCAACTGCTCTACTCCGCGATATCGATTGCACCCCTTGAGTGCCTTGATATTCTAACACACGATCTCCTGCTTGTCAAGTGTTTTTCCGATTTTTCATTCACCTACTTTCTTCATATACCGACAAACATTATTTCGGCCAGATTGGATCCCCTTTTCTGAAAGAT
>JAZQXK010000110.1:0-3051 GCA_045632785.1 Faecousia sp. | reverse complement strand
ATGAATTTCTGCCAGTGTGGTGCAACCCGCAGCGAATCAAAATGAAATGATTGCCAGTGGCAATCACACCATAATTCCTAGAAACACCATAAACCAATGCCCCAGCCCTACAATGGGGTTCCCTAAACTGCCCGATAAACCCAAATTTACGGTTAAATTCTACACTGCCAACTGCTATAAAAGTCCGCCGGAAAGCTTTTCTTGCTCTCCGGCGGGTTGCTTTATGATTAAGGCCCTGCTTATTCCCCGGAATTGCCGGGTTTTCTGCGGCGGTGATAATTATGGTAGCGGTGGTGGGGCTTTTTGCCGCTGTGGGCGGGGGCGGCTGCAGGGGCTTCTCCTGCCTCTACAGGTGCGGCAGATTGAACCAGCTCCTTCTGGGGCTTGCCCTTGCCCTTCTTGGGCTGCTGCTTCTCTGCCTTGGGCTGCTGTTTTTCAGCCTTGAGAGCAGGCTTTTCTGTCTTAGGAGCTGCCTTTTCCGCCTTTCCAGCAGGCTTTTCGGCTTTGGGTGTCGGCTTTTCTGCTTTAGGAGCGACATTTTCAGCCTTGGGCTGCTTGGGGGCAGGCTGCTCATTCTTCACTTCATTCTGGTGATGCTTTTTGCCGTGACGGGAGGGCTTACGGCGATCTCTGTGGCTCTTGTGGCCTTCCTGGGGTTCTTCCTCCTCAATAGGCTCCTGCTTTTTGGCCTTGGGCTCCTGGGGAAGCTCCTCCGTGAAGTCTTCTTCCTGCTCCACAATATCCTCCGGGCGATAACGGAAGCGGATGGGATCAAGCTGCAGTGAGGGGTCTTCCTCCATGATGGCTACAAAACGGGGGCGCTTGCCGCCACCGGAAATGGGAGCCAGGTCAGCGGGGATGGGAGGATCGTTCTTCTTGGCCTTGCCGCTGCGCAGAACATAGATCTCGCTGTTGTGGTAGGTATTGATGTTTTCCGGCTGATCTTCCATGCGAACCCGAACCTTGGAGCGCAGGAGGTTGACCTCTACAATGGTGCCTCTGCCGTCGGGGGTGTCTATGAAGGAGTCCATTTTGGGGCTGTTGCGGATCAGGTCTTCATAGGCATCCTGCTCATACTTCAGACAGCACATCAGTCTGCCGCAGGTGCCGGAAATCTTGGTGGGGTTCAAGCTAAGATTCTGGGTCTTAGCCATTTTAATGGATACAGGCTGGAAGTCATCCAAAAACTCCGTGCAGCAGAAGGGTCTGCCGCAGATGCCCAGACCGCCTACCACCTTTGCCTTGTCCCGGACACCGATCTGCCGCAGCTCGATGCGGGTGCGGAAAATGCCGGCCAGATGCTTTACCAGCTCCCGGAAGTCCACCCGGTCATCGGAGGTAAAGAAGAACAGGATCTTGCTGCCGTCAAAGGCGTATTCTGCGGAAACGAGCTGCATATCCAGCCCATGCTCCAGGATCTTTTGCTGACATACCTCAAAGGCACGCTGCTCCTTGTCCCGGTTGGAGGACAGGGTCTTCTCGTCGTTTTCGTTGGCAATGCGCAGGACTTTTCTCAGGGGGGGCACGATATCCCGGAAGGGGACGGTGTGATTGCCGCCAGTACAGATGCCAAACTCCGGGCCTCTGGTGGTTTCAATGATCACATGAGCGCCACTGGGGACAAGGGTGCCGTTGGGATCAAAAAAGTAGATCTTTGCGCCGCTTCTGAACTGGATGTCCACTACCTCAACAGGGGTGTTGGGGTCAGGTGCCATAGGGCCGCCTACCAGCTCCGGGCTCATTTGCTTTTCTTCGTTCATGGTATTTTACTCCTTTTCCCCGCATGGGGGAGAATCCTTGTTTTTCCTAATTCAATTTAGCGCAGCTGCCACACCAGAGCACCGCAAACAGCCCCGGGGGAGATGTTCCCCTGCAGCCTTTGGATGCCCAGACTTAAAGCGTCACAGGCATTGCTCAGTTCCATGGAGGTGCGGGCCTCTCCCAAAGAGCGGGCAAAGCTGTCCAGAGGGGGCAGGCCGTTTCTGTACAGAAGGGCAGAGGACAGAAGCTCCTGCCATTGCTGCAAAATAGGAATAAGCTGATCCCGCTTCATTTTTTCCATGGATACAGTTAGCTGCAAAAGTGCCATGGCATCTTTTTTGAGGTAAGCAGCGGCGAATTCCCTGGTTTGAGGCAGCCAGCCTTCCCCGGATTGGAGAAGGGCCTGAGCCTGACCCAGCCAGCCGCCGCTTCTGTGAATTGCTCCTTTCACAGCATCCCGGTCGGCATCGGGAAAACGTTCAGACAGGCAGCTTTCCATGGTTTTTCTGTCCAGGGGCTGCATTTTCAGTTCAACGCAGCGGGAGCGGACAGTGGGCAAAAGCTTATGGGGGTTGTTGGTTAAAATTAGAAATACCCCGTAATGGGGCGGCTCTTCCAAAACCTTCAAAAGGGCATTTTGACTAGGGATCCCCAAGTCCTGCCCTCTGGGTACATAGTAGATCTTTTTTGCTCCTTCGTTGGGACGGATAAACAGATCTCCCGCAGCCTCCCGAACCACTTTTACAGGGATGGTCTGGTGGTCTTTATCGTCCACAGTGATGAGATCCGGGTGATTGCCGCTCATGGCCTTGCGGCACTGATTGCAAACGCCGCAGGGCTTGTCCTCGCTTCTGCAAAGAAGGGCAGCGGAGAGGATTCGTGCCAGGGTCTTTTTTCCGGAACCTTCCGGGCCGGAGATTAGATAAAAATGGGCAGGATGATCCCGATCAAAGGCGGCAGAAAGGTTTTTCTTTAACTGTTCGTTGCCGTAAAACCCGGAAAATTCCATATTCTACCTCCTGCACACAAATTCCTACCCTACATTATAGCATATTCTTCTGGGTTTTCCAAGAGAATTTGAGAAAAAATAAAGGGGGGAGGCAAAAAGTTTGTTGGGAACCTTTTGGATTTTGCTGTGGTGATGTTCTGGTAAATTCCTGTTTATCGGGCCGTTTTCGATAGAAGGCTGTAGGGCGGGGGCATGCCCCCGCCGGGCAGTATCGAAATTTTTGCACCGATTTTTAAGGCAAAACCCTTCGTTTCCCGTGTTATTGGCAATGCCTATCAAGG
>JAZQXK010000109.1:0-6789 GCA_045632785.1 Faecousia sp. | reverse complement strand
CTGCAAATTTGTACGAATTCGCCCTAAATGGTGCTGTTTTTCAAACTTTTCCGCCGGGCCGGATATATCCGGCCCCTACAGTCTTCTATCGAAAACAGCTCGCTAAATTGGAATTTGCCGATCCCTCAATAGCTCTGCAGTCCGAAGCTTACCGCAATGGCAGCATCCACCAGGCCCATTTGCTGGGCATCCAAATGCCCCATATGCTCCCGTAGGCGGCGCTTGTCAATGGTTCGGATCTGCTCCAAAAGGATCACGGAATCCTTGCTGAGCCCGACGGTGCTGCCGGTAATGTTGATATGGGTGGGCAGGCGGGCTTTTCCGGTCTGGCTGGTAATGGCGGCGGCAATTACTGTGGGGGAGTGTTTGTTGCCTACATCGTTTTGCACAATGAGTACAGGCCGGGTGCCGCCCTGCTCACTGCCCACCACCGGACTCAGGTCCGCATAGAAAATATCTCCTCGTTTTACACTGGAATCCATAAGGCTTCACGCTCCGTGAGAAAGTCACTCCGCATTACCATCCTTGTATGTAATGCGGTGCTGACTGTATTCTCCCACAGGTTTCATGGGTTTATACCCCATTCCCCGGGGATTTATCCTATGTTAGAGCATGACAAAATGCGACTGAGTAAAAGAAAGACACTCCCGGAAACTTTGTCGCTTCCGGGGGTGAATAGATCTTTACACGATATACTGCAAAATTTCTGTCAGCTTGTCCCCCTGGTGATACATCCGGGGGATCCGCTTGTTGATACCGCAGAGAATTTCATAGGGGAGGTTGTTGATCTGGGCTGCAACGCCGCAGATGCTTCTGGCTCCGTCGTATCCGGTGCCCATGACGATGATGCAGTCATCTACCTTAGCCTCCGGCACATTGCTCACATCCACCATGCACATATCCATGCAGATGCGGCCTACCACAGGGACTCTCACACCGTGAAGCAAAAACTCTGTCTGCCCGGAAAGTCGCCGGGGCAGTCCGTCGGCATAGCCGATGGGAACCACTGCCAGGGTCTTCTCACAGGGAGTGACATAGCTTCTGCCGTAGCTGACACTGACACCTGCGGGGTAGGTCTGGATCTGGGAAATGGTGCTGTTGAGGGTAAGCACCGGCTTCAGATCCAACATTCCAGCCAGAGAGGGGGAGGGAGCGATGCCGTAGGTGGCAATGCCGGGACGCACCATATCCAGAGCAAACTCCGGATGGAGGATGGTTGCGCCGGAGTTGCAGCAGTGGCAGATCTCGGGACGCTTTTTCATGGCCTCAAAGCTTGCAATATAGGAAGTAAACAGGGCGTACTGCTGCCGGGTAAATTCCATATCCTCCGGGGCGGGGGAGTCGGAGGCGGGGAAGTGAGTGAACATACCCTCTACCTGCAGGCAGGACAGCTCCGTAACCTGCAAAAGCTGATCCAGGGCGTTTTCTCCCTGCTGGCACAGAAAGCCCAGTCGACTCATGCCGGTATCCAGCTTCAGATGGACAAGAAGCTGCTTGCCTGTGCCGTAAAGCCTGTCCTGCAGGGCCTGGGCATAGGCCAGAGAATGGACTTCCTGCCGGATGCCCATATCGGCCATGTCCTCTGCGTAGGCAGGAGGGGTATAGCCCAAGATCAGGATGGGCAGCCGCAGACCGCCCCGCCGAAGCTGGATGGCCTCTTCCAAATTGGAAACGGCGAGGAACTCCGCACCCAAATCCTCCAGGTGACGGCTGATGGGTACAGCACCGTGACCGTAGGCATCTGCCTTTACCACACCCAGAAAGCGGCAGTTGGGAGAAACATGCTGCCGCAGAACCTTATAATTATGACTTAAATGATCCAGGGACACATCTGCCCAGGTTCGCTTTAGTAATTTCATGGATTCATTCCGCCTTGCTGCTAAATTGAAAATCTGTAAAGACAATGGAAATGAGCTTTCGCCCATTATAACATATTTCTGTGGAAAGGGGTACCCCCTTTTCCGGGGCCATCCGGGTATCTGCCACCAGGGGATTTTCCTCATAGGTGGTGTTTACGGAAAAGACTAGTTGCTCGCCCTCTTTGCCGCAGGTGGCAATGTAGCCGGTGCGCCAGCTTTGGGCAGCGGTATAGGCCGAGGCTACGGGAGAGAGCCGCCCTTCTGCCAGAGGAGAAAAAGGGAGAACCACATCGTCGAAGGTGAGTTTTCCACCTGCGCCGTCTACCCGGCCGGTGATGCCGGAGATGGTATCCGGGGCTGTGACTGTAAACAGAAGGGCTCCTTCCCTGTCTACACGGCAGGAGAGGGAAAAAGTGCAGACCTGCTCCCCGTAGTCTGCGGTGATCTTTGCCAAAAAGGAGCAGCCACCCAGTACCTTTGACCGAAAGGCCAGGGCTTCCTCCATAGCAGAGCCGCCCTGCATGGAGCAGCCCACCAACATAAAAGTCATCACCAAAAGAATACAAAGTACACGCCTGGCCATGTCCATCCCTCCCGGTATGAAAGCTGTGAAAGCAAATTTTCTCACAGCATCACCTTATGCCGGGGGAGAGGGGATTATGCGGATATGGCATCCTGCGCACAAGTCTTTTTATCATAGCGGATTTTTTCGCAATTTGCAAGGAAAAATCGGTTTTTTCAGAAAAAGCGGCGGAAATAACAAAAAACCGACCCGGAAGGGAAGTTCCGGGCCGGTGGTTGGACGAATTGAGTTACACGATCCGTCTGGCGCAAAGGTAGCGGGAGGCATAGTAGTCGTTGGACAGACTGGTGATCTCGATACCGGAGTTGCCGGCATGGATGAACTTGCCATCGCCAATATAAATGCCAACATGGGAAGCGGGGGCGCTGGTGGTGTATGTATTCTTAAAGAACACCAGATCGCCGGGCTTCAGCTTGGAATAGCTGACGGAAGTGCCGTTGGAAAGCTGTGCGGAAGCGGTGCGGTTGATGGAGTAGCCGCAGGCACGCATAACATACTGGGTAAAACCGGAGCAGTCGAAGCCGCTGGGAGAGGAGCCACCCCATACATAAGGAACGCCCAGATACTGCTTTGCCTTGGCAACGATGGCCTCGCCCTTGGAGCTGCTGGAAGAAGAACCGCTGCCGGAGTCGCTATTAATGGGGTCGCCGTTCTTGAAATACTTGGGCTTGTTTTCAGAGCCGGTGTTTTCGTAGGGGATCTCGGTCAAATCCAGCAGGTCGCTGCGGATATAGCCATTCTCGCCGTCGATCTTTACCTTGTACCAGCCGCAGTTGAAGCCGATGATGTATGCCTTGTCACCAGCAGACAGCTTGGCAACAACGGAAGAACCGGTGTTGGGCTTGCTGCGGACATTGACCACAGAAGCATTGACCTTGCCATAGCCCAGCTCCACATTTTCCTTCTCCTTTACGATCAGGTAGTCGCTGTGCATATAGCCTTCCCGCAGGTTGTAAATAACCTTGTACCAGTCGCCGGCTGCTTCCAGAACTACAACATAGTCCTTGTCATAAGCCACGGCAACCACATCGGAATCGGTGTTGGCCTTTGCCCGAAGACGCAGGGCAGAGGCATCTACGATACCGATGGCGGTCTTAATATCTTCGGAAGCACCGGTGGTCATGACCAAAAAGCTCATCAAAGTGGCCAGGATCAGCAAAATGCTTACAATTCTCTTTCTGCTATTCATACATTACCCTCCGTCTTACAGTCGGTTACTTGGTCAGTGCCCGTTCCAGCCATACGCAGCCAACATCCAATGCGGCGTACAGGCTATCCTTTTCGCTTTTTTTCATGATGCGATCCCGGGACTTTACATTCTGATCGTTCAGCAGAAGCTGTACGGAAACCCGGGTTGCCACATCCAGATCGTTTTCCTTCCTGGATTCCAGAATCTGAAGCATGACGATGTGGGAATCGGCCATAGAGCCGTAGTAAATCATATTATCCTTACGCATGAGAGGATGGCCCTTGTAAACCAGGCCAGTGTTTTGCTCAGACATGGGATACCTCCCTGTTTAGAATGTAACCGAATTGTAACACATTGTTTCCGGTATGTCAACCCCTGCAGAGCAGAAAATTGATACTTTTTTGTAAACTTTGTTACTGTTCGGTTCAGCGCGGGGGGAAAGGATGTTGTTGTGGGTAAGACGGAGGGGAGTATGAGAAGGTAATAGGTAATAGTGAATAGTGAATAGTGGATAGTGAATAGTTCGGGGCTGCGGATAAGCCGCAGCCCCGGGGGGTGGTGTTACATGGTGTCTTCTTCCAGGAAGTACCGGACAAGCTCTTGCATCAGCTCATCCCGATCCAACCGGCAGATCATGGCACGGGCGTTGTTGTAGTTGGTGATATAGGTGGGATCTTCAGTCAGCAGGTATCCAACGATCTGGTTCACCGGGTTGTAGCCCTTTTCTGCCAGTGCGTCGAACACCGCACGAAGAATCCGATGCATTTCGGCCCGGTCGTCGCCGGGGACGGTGAATTTAATGGTGCTGTTATCCACAAGGGATTCCTCCTTTGCCAAGTCAAGTCTTGCCTACATCATATAACAGATTCTCCCCAAAGTAAAGGGAAAACTTTGGAAATTTCTCAGCGCAGGGTGGCACCCAGCTTCTGCTCCAGAGCGGTCAGGATCTTCTTGACAACGCCTTCGGAATCGGCATCAGTAAGGGTGCGGTCATCAGCACGAAGCTCCAGGGAGAAGGCCAGACTCTTCTTGCCCTCGGCAACGCCCTTGCCCCGGTAGATATCAAAGAAGCGAACCTTTCTCAGCAGCTTACCGCCGGCAGCTTCCATGCAATCGGCAACCTGGGCAACAGTAACGGCCTCGTCGCAGACCACAGCCAGGTCACGGGTGACCGTGGGATACTTGGGAAGGGCGGTGTAGGTAGCGGCAGGCAGACGCAGATCAAAGAGCAGATCCATATTGATCTCGCACAGATATACCTCCTCGTCAATGCCGTAGTTCCGGGCAACCAGAGGATGGATCTGGCCCATGCAGCCCAGGTTTACGCCGTCAATACTTACCATGGCGCAGCGGCCGGGGTGATAGGTGGGGTTGTCTTTCACAGCGGTGTAAGTGACCTTCTTTGTCCGCAGACCTGCAAAAACGGCTTCCAGTTCGCCCTTGAAGCGGAAGAAGTCCATTTTGCCGTATGCGCCCAGAACCAGCATCCGGGGCTCTCTGGGCAGAACCTCGCCCTCTACAGGCAGGTAGATCTTGGCGATCTCATAGAGTTTTACGGACTTGTTGTGGTAAGCGTAGTTTCTGCCCAAAATTTCCAGCATGGAGGGAGCAGCTACGGTACGCATGACGGAAGTGTCCTCACCCAGAGGGTTCTGAATCCGCAGAGTCTTCCGCAGGGGAGAATCGGCAGGCAGACGGATCTGGTCAAAGATGGTGGGAGATACGAAGGAATAGGTGATGATCTCACTGTAGCCCAGACCTCTGCAAAGAGATCCGGCCTTGGCTTCCAGCTCCATCATGGGGCTGTAGCCGCCCTGGGTGGCGATGCCCCGCAGGGGGGTGGTGGGGATCACGTTATAGCCGTACAGGCGGCCTACTTCCTCGGCAATATCCGCAGTCAGGTTCAGGTCGGGACGGAAGGAGGGCACATAGATGGTATCGCCCTCTACGGGAATCTCCAGACGGCGGAGATATTCTACCATATCCTCTCTGGAAATGTCAGTGCCCAGAAGCTTATTGATCTTCTCGACTTCCAGAGGCAGGGTCTTGGGTTCGGGAACATAGTTGATCACATCGATCATGCCGTCCATAACCTCGCCTGCGCCCAGCAACTCTACCAGCTCACAGGCTCTTTCCACGGCGGGAACGGTGAGCATGGGGTCAAGACCCTTTTCAAACTTGCCGGAGGCCTCTGTACGCATACCCAGAGCCAGAGCGGTCTGGCGGATGGAGATGCCGTTAAAGTTGGCGGACTCAAAGACTACGGTGACGGTATCGTCCATGATTTCGGAGTTTTCGCCGCCCATAATGCCGGCAAGACCAATGGGCTTGTCCCCGTCGGCAATGACCAGCATACCGGGGGTCAGGTTCCGCAGATTGCCGTCCAAAGTGGTGAGGGTTTCGCCCTCTGCGCTTTCCCGCACAACGATCTTCCCGGAGGAGATGTAGCGGTAATCAAAGGCGTGCATGGGCTGACCGTATTCCAGCATGACATAGTTGGTAATGTCAACGATATTGTTAATGGGGCGCACGCCGTTGGCTCTCAGACGCTGGCGCATCCATTCGGGGGAGGGAGCGATCTTTACATTGGCTACCATCCGAGCGGTATACCGGCTGCAAAGCTCCTCGGCAGGAACTTCCACATCCAGCTTCTCAAAGATAGAGCCGGCTTCGCTTCCCTTCACCACAGGCTCATGGTGGCGCATGGGCTTATTAAAGGCGGCAGCGGCTTCTCTGGCAAGGCCGATGATGGAGAAGCAGTCGGGACGGTTGTTGGTGATCTCAAAATCAACGATGGTATCATCGTTGCCAATCACCATGTTGATGTCTGTGCCGGGGGTGAGATCCTGGGGCAGGATCCAAATGCCGTCTTCGCAGGCATCGGGGTAGTCACCGTGGGTCAGCCCCAGTTCCTGAATGGAGCAGAGCATACCGTTGGACTTCTCCCCGCGGAGCTTGCCCTTGGTAATATGCACGCCACCTGCCAGCCAGGAGTTGTGCAAGGCGGCGGGAACCATATCGCCCTCATGGACATTCTGGGCGCCGGTGACGATCTGCACCAGCTCTTCCTTGCCCACATCGATCTGGCAGATCCACATATGGTCGGAATTGGGATGACGGACGATGGATACCACCTTGCCCACCACTACATTGCGGAT
>JAZQXK010000108.1:0-9770 GCA_045632785.1 Faecousia sp. | reverse complement strand
GGATATATCCGGCCCGGCAGAAAAGTTTGAAAAACAGCACCATTTAGGGCGAATTCGTACAAATTTGCAGTGCGGAACGGGCCGGATGTATCCGGCCCCTACAAAGGGTGGATCCCATACTCCCCGATAAACCAAAATTTATATGAATGAATTGTGCCTTTGGCACATGAATTGCACCCGAAGGGTGCATTTGGAACGGTAAACCAAAATCTAGGTTCTAACCATGCTGCCCTCCCCAGGAGGATTTACTTTTCCCCCTCCTCAGAAAAAATTTACATTTCCACCGTTTCTTTTGGAAAACTCCTGTGCTATAATATAAAAAATCAGGCCGTTGGCTTTTGAAAGAAGGATCATCTATGACGCGCGATAAATTCTCCCCCTCGGTTTTACTGCTTCCCGCCATTTTGGGCGGTGCTTTCGGCGCTCTCCTGCGCAGACTCATGCTCATGGGCCACCCCTGGGCATACCCCGCTCTCTGTGCTCTGTCTGCCGTGGTCATTGCTATTTTGGCCCTGAGCGCTGTCTGCCTGTGCAAGAACAGTTCCATGGAAGCCACCCTCACCCGGCAGCCTATTGTAAAGGGCTTTCTGCCCCCCAGCATTGTGATGGTTCTGGGCGCTGCGCTTTGGGGCGTATCTGCTATCATGGGTCTTTTAAGCTATACCGATGTGTTTGATGCTGTGGCCGGGGCGCTGGGACTGATTGCTGCCGCCTGTCTGGGCGTGCAGGCACTTTTGCGCCGGGAGGGCAAATCCTCCTCTGCCGCAGGCATGGTCATTACTCTGGCTCTGGTGGTTGACCTGATCTCCCGCTTCCGTCATTGGAGCAGTGACCCCCGGATTGCCGATTATTGCTTCCAGCTTTTTGCCTGTCTGTTTTCCATGCTGGCCGCCTTCCATCTGGCAGGCTTCCCCCTGAAGCTGGGCAAGCGGCGCACCGCCATCTTCACTGCCCTTGGTGCCGGTTTCTTCTGCCTGATCTGTCTGGTAGATAACGGCACAGACAGCAAGCTCCATTATGCCGGTCTTGCCCTGTGGCTTTTGGGCGGTGCTTGCTCCCTGCGGAAGGCAGAGCTGCCTACGGTGCAGCCGGAAGTCCCTGTAGCCACCGAAGCTGCCGATACAGCCGAAGCTACTATAGCCTCCGAACCCACCGAAGCTGCCCAAGCCCCGGAAACAGAGGAGGCTCCCTGATTTGAAGACCGTAACCGTTTATACTGACGGCGCTTGCTCCGGCAACCCCGGCCCCGGCGGTTGGGGCGCCATACTGGAATATATGGGCCACGAAAAGGAGCTTGCCGGTGGAGAAGCCAACACCACCAACAACCGCATGGAGCTTACCGCCGTGATCGAAGCCCTGTCCAAGCTGAAAGAGCCTTGCGTAGTAGAGCTGTTCTCCGATTCCAAGTATGTGATTGATGCCCTGGAAAAGGGCTGGGTCTGGGGCTGGAAGAAAAAGGGCTGGATTAAGTCCGACAAAAAACCGGCCCTTAATGTAGACCTCTGGGAAAAGCTGCTGCCTCTGGTGCAGTATCACGAAATGCACTATCATTGGGTCAAGGGTCACGCCGAGAACCCCAAGAACAACCGCTGCGATGAGCTGGCGGTTGCCCAAAGTAAGCTTTATAAATAATCTCTGCCAGTTTGGGACGGGCTTCCCGTCCCAAAATTTTTAGTTACATTCCCCCGGCGTCCTATAACGCACAAATAGCCACCTTTACAGGAGGTACTTATGTATCAGAACTTAATTCAATTATTTGAAGCCACCGCTGCGGCTCACCCGGAAAGCACTGCCCTGGCAGACCGGGATCACTGCTTCACCTTCTCCCAGCTCCGGGATAACGCCCGCCGCCTTGCCTCTTACCTTTTGGAGCAGGGCTTGGGGGAGAAGGTCATTGCCGTCCTGGCCCGCCACGATGTGTGGACACCGGTGCTGTTTTTCGGCGTTTTGTATGCCGGCAGCGCCTATGTGCCTCTGGACGAGGAAATGCCGGAGGAAAAGCGGCAAAAGATTCTCCGGGGCAGCGGTGCAGCAGTCCTGTTGTACCACGGAGAACCCTTCCCCGGCGGTCTTTCCGTCACAGAAGAATTGCTGCAGGGAGTCTGCGTTCGGGAAGATGCCCTGAATGAAATCCGGAAAAAGACAGCCCCGGATGCTCTGGCCTATCTGGTCTATACCTCCGGCTCTACCGGCATCCCCAAGGGCGTTGCCAAAAGCCATGGCAGTATTCTAAGCTATACAGAGGCCTTCACCTCCCTGTATCCCTTCACCGCAGAAACCGTCCTGGGCAACCAGACTCCCTTCTTCTTCGATGCCTCTGCCAAGGACCTTTACCTGATGGCCACCACAGGGGCAAGTATCCAAATCATCCCCCGGGAGCTGTTCACCTTCCCGGTCAAGCTGATCGGGTGGCTGGATGAACGGAAAATCGACACAATTTCCTGGGTTCCTTCCGCTCTTTCCATTGTGACCCAGCTCAATACCTTTACGGAGATCAAGCCCCATTGCCTGCGCCGGGTGTTCTTCGTGGGAGAGGTCTTCCCCATGAAGCAGCTGAACAAGTGGCGTACCGCTCTGCCCCATATAGATTATGTAAACCTCTACGGATCTTCGGAACTTGCGGGCATTGCCTGCTACTTCCCGGTGGAGGGGGAATTTGCGGACAGTGACAGCCTTCCCATTGGCAGAAGCCTTCCCAACTGCACCGTAATGCTGGTGGACAAGGGGCAGATCATAACCTGTTCCGACAAGGTGGGCGAAATCTACATTGCCAGCCCCGCTCTGGCTCTGGGCTACTTTGGAGACGAGGAAAAGACTGCCGCCGCCTTCCGGGAATTGGACTTAGGTGACGGCGTGACCCGGCGGTACTTTGCCACCGGAGATATGGCACGATATGACAAGGAAGGCCGCCTGGTCTTTGCCGCCCGGCGGGATTTCCAGATCAAGCACATGGGCCACCGCATCGAGCTGGGGGAGATCGAAACCGCAGCCGGCGCATTGGAGGACATCCAGAAGTGCTGCTGCCTGTACCACAAGGAAAAGCAAAAGATCATCCTGTTTTGCCAGCTCACCGAGGGAAGTCCCCTCACCGGCAAAGATATTCGCAGACTTCTGAAGGATCGGCTGTCTGACTACATGGTTCCCTCCAAGTTGCATATCTTAGAGTCGTTACCCCTGAACCCCAACGGCAAAATTGATCGGGTACGGCTTTTCGAATTTATGTAAACCTATAAAACTGCGCCACCGGCTTGTTGCCGGTGGCATTTTTATGTAAAAAGCCACCCTCCGGGAAGGAGAGTGGCAGTTTTTCTCTTTTGGCTTACTCGGAGAACAGATAGTTGGTCAGCATGGTTGCCAGAATGATGATTCCGATAACCACAAAAATAACCAGCATACCAATTCCCATATACTTCAGGTTTGCAATGAAGTTCGCAGGCTCAAAGAACATTTCGGGAGCGGCCTCGGGGGCGCTGCCGGTGGTGAGCAGATCAGTTAAAAAGTTCATAGTTTCAATTCCTCCCTTTC
Organism: Faecousia sp.; assembly: GCA_045632785.1. Taxonomy (GTDB): domain Bacteria; phylum Bacillota; class Clostridia; order Oscillospirales; family Oscillospiraceae; genus Faecousia. The sequence continues at coordinate 6,245 of JAZQXK010000108.1, read as the reverse complement.
TCTGGGTTTAGGAGAACAGGTTCAGAATGATACCACCGGCAATGACGGAGGCAATCTGACCGGAAACATTGACACCGATGGAGTGCATCAGCAGGAAGTTCTGGGGATCTTCGTCCAGACCCATCTTATGCACGATACGGCCGGACATAGGGAATGCGGAAATACCGGCTGCACCGATCATGGGATTGATCTTCTTCTTGGTAAACAGGTTGAGGACCTTGGCGAAGAGAACGCCGCCGGCGGTGTCTACGATGAAGGCGATCAGACCCAGACCCAGAATCAGCAGGGTGTCCAGCTTCAGGAACTGAGCAGCGGTCATGTTAAAGGCAACGGAGATACCCAGGAAGATGGTAATGAGGTTTGCCAGAACCTTCTGGGCGGTTTCGGACAGGGAGTCCAGAACGCCACATTCCCGAATCAGGTTGCCGAACATCAGGAAGCCGATCAAAGCGGTGGCCTGGGGAACCACGGCGGAGGCTACGATGGTAATGATAATGGGGAACATGATGCGAGTCAGTCTGCTGACGGACTTCTGTTCATAGGGCATCCGGATCAAGCGCTCTTTCTTGGTAGTCAGAGCCTTGATGACAGGAGGCTGGATAATGGGGACAAGGGCCATGTAGGAGTAGGCCGCAACAGTAATAGCGCCTACATACTTAGAGCCCAGGGTGTTGGCAACAGCAATGGAGGTGGGGCCGTCTGCTGCGCCGATGATGGCGATGGAGGCGGCGTCGATCTCCGGGAAGAAGATGCTGGCCATACACAAAGTAAAGAAGATACCGAACTGGGCCGCGGCACCAAAAAGCATGAGCTTGGGGTTACTGAGCAGAGGGCCGAAGTCGATCATAGCGCCGATGCCGATGAACAGAAGTAAGGGGAACAGCTCATTGGCGATACCGGCATGATACAGCTCGGAAATGGGGCCTACCAGAGCATCGGAGAAGGGAATGTTGACCAGAATGGTGCCAAAGCCCATGGGCAGAAGCAGAGAGGGCTCCATTTCCTTCTTGATGGCAAGATAGATCAGCACACAGCCCAGCAGGATCATAGCCAGATCCTGCCAGTGGAATGCCAAAAAGTTTTTGTAAAGAATATCCATGGTTCCTCCTTAGCCCAGAACGACCAGAGGAGCGCCGGACTCCACAGAGGAGCCTCTGGCGGCGACGACCTGCACCACAGTACCGGCTCTGGGAGCAACCACTTCGTTTTCCATCTTCATGGCTTCCAGAATGACCAGCACATCCCCTTCCTTTACAACCTGGCCCTGCTGTACCTGAACCTTCAGGACGATGCCGGGCATGGGGGCCTTCACAGGCTCACCGCCTGCCAGCTTCATGGCGGCAGGCGCAGTGGAGGCGGCAGCGGGGGCAGCCACAGGAGCGGCAGCCACGGGGGCAGCTACGGGAGCGGCAGTAGGGGCGGGAGCAATGGCTTCATATTCGTCCAGAAGCATTGCCTTACCGGCTTCGACCTCAACCTCATAGGTGCGGCCGTTGAGCGTAACTTTATATTTCATCTTTTACTTGACCTCCTTGATGGAAATGAAGCGAAGCTCGTTGATGGGCTTGCCCATCTTGTCTGCAACAATGGCCATGATCATGGCAGCAGTTTTCGGCTCTACATTATAGAGCTTGATCTGACCGGCGGAGCCGGGAGCTGTGGGCACTGCAGCAGCAGGCTCTTCTAACTTAGCTCCCTGCTGAGCAAGCTTTTTCATGCTCTCGATTTGGGCAGCCCTTTTCTTTAAGGCTGAACGCTTACGGAAAACCATAACGATGAGACACAAAAACAGCACAGCTACCATGCCAATGGCAATATAATCGGGCTGCGAGGCAGCGGCTAACAGATGCATACCTTCGCCTCCTTACGCCTCAACGATGGTGTAGGTGACTTCGTTTTCCTCTCTCTCCTTCCGCTGGGCAAAGAACTTCTCGGCCAGCTGGGGGAAAGCGATATAGGAAAGAACATCCTCGTCGCAGCGGGCAGTGCCTTCCAGCTCTGCCTTGGTCTTTTCGAAGATGGGCTCCAAGGTGTCGGCATAGCGGCCTTCCAGGGGCTTTTCCTCGCCCAGGATCTGCTTCTGAATGGCAGGATCGATGGGAGCGGGGGTGCAGCCATACTCGCCGCGGCAATAAGCCTTGATCTCCTTGGAAACGGTCTTGTACCGCTGACCGTCGATCACATTACGCACAGCCTGCACACCAACCATCTGGCTGGTGGGGGTAACCAGGGGAGGATAACCCAGATCGGCACGAACCTTGGGGGTCTCCAGCAGAGCCTCGTCGAAGCGATCCAGAGCGTTCATCATCTTCAGCTGACTCAGGAGGTTACTGAGCATACCGCCGGGAACCTGATAAGTCAGGCACTGGGTATCGGTGGCCATGGACTTGGGCATGAGGGTACCGTCGGTAACGAAGCCGTCCCGGATGGGCTTGAAGAAATCGGCAATTTCTTTCAGAACCTTGTCGTTCAGGGTAGTCTGGTAGCCCAACTGATTCAGAGCATAGGCCAGCGTCTCGGTGGCGGGCTGGGAAGTGCCGCCGGAGAAGGGAGAAATTGCGGTGTCGATAATGTCTACACCGGCTTCCACTGCCTTCAGGTAAGTCATAAAAGCAAGGCCGGTGGTGGAGTGGGTATGCAGGTCAATGGGCATATCCACAGCATCTTTAATGGCAGAAACCAGATCGTATGCTTCCTGGGGCCCCATGATGCCGGCCATATCCTTGATGCAGATAGAGGAAGCGCCCATTTCCTTCAGTTCCTTCACGGTTTCCACATACTTTTTCAAGGTGTGGACAGGGGAAGTGGTGTAAGAAATGGTGCCGGAAGCGAAAGCGCCGGCCTTGACAGCAGCTTCCATAGCCACCTTCAGGTTCTGGGTGTCATTCAGAGCATCAAAAATACGAATAATGTCGATGCCGTTCTCTACGGACTTCTGCACAAACTTTCTGACGAAATCATCGGGATAGTGGGCATAACCCAGAACATTCTGACCACGCAGCAGCATCTGCAGCTTGGTGTTGGGCATCTTGGCGCGGATCTTCCGCAGCCGCTCCCAGGGATCTTCGTTCAGATACCGCAGGCAGACATCGAAGGTTGCGCCGCCCCAAACCTCTGCGGCATAGTAGCCGGCCTTGTCCATGGTAGCCAGAATGGGCTCGAACTTGTCATAAGGCAGGCGGGTTGCAATGAGAGACTGGTTGGCATCCCGCAGGACAGTCTCTACAAACTGAACAGTGTGTTTTGCCATAGTTGGACAAACCTCCATCTTTCTCTTGAACGCCCACGGAAGCAAGGCGTGCCTCCGTGGGCTACTTGGGTTACTTACTTAGCCTTGGGGCCGGCCTCAACGATGTTCCGGGGCATATTGGGGTACTTCTTGGCGAAGTTTGCCTCGAACATGGAAGCCAGCTTGTTGGCCTGCTCGTCATAAGCGGCCTTATCTGCCCACAGACCCCGGGCATCCAGCATTTCAGCGGGAACGTTGGGGCATTCGGTGGGGAAGTCTACATTAAATACATCGTGGTGCTTGAACTCCACATTGTCAAATGCGCCGCTGAGAGCAGCAGAGACCATAGCTCTGGTGTAGCTCAGCTTCATGCGCTTTGCACCCATGGCAGCAGAGCCGCCCGCCCAGCCGGTGTTGACCAGGTAGACCTTGGTGCCGTACTGATCCAGCTTGTCGCCCAGCATATTGGCATAGACGGAAGGATCCATGGGCATGAAGGGCTCGCCAAAGAGGGTGGAGAAGGTGGGCTGAGGCTCGGTAACGCCACGCTCAGTACCAGCCAGCTTGGAAGTAAAGCCGGTGACAAAGTGATACATAGCGGCATCACGGCTCAGACGGCTGATGGGAGGCAGAACGCCGAAAGCATCGGCAGTCAGGAAGATAACAACCTTGGGAATGCCGCCCTGGCCGGGGATCTGGGAGTTGGAAATGAACTCTACAGGGTAGCCAACACGGGTGTTCTCGGTGAGGGTTGCATCGTCGAAGTCGAACTCACGGGTCTCCTCGTCCATGACAACGTTCTCCACCAGAGCGCCGAAGCGGATGGCGTTGTAGATCTCGGGCTCGTTTTCCTTCTTGAGGTTGATGCACTTGGCATAGCAGCCACCCTCGAAGTTGAACACGCCGTCGGGAGACCAGCCGTGCTCGTCGTCACCGATGAGCTTCCGGGAAGCGTCGGCAGACAGGGTGGTCTTACCGGTGCCGGAGAGACCGAAGAAGACAGCGGTTTCCTGGGTCTCGGGATCCATGTTGGCGGAGCAGTGCATGGGCAGCACATTTTCCTTCACCAGGCAGTAGTTCATGGTGGAGAAGACGGACTTCTTGATCTCACCTGCATACTGAGAGCCGCAGATCAGGATCTCGTGAGCTTCATAGTTCACCAGAATAGCGGCCTCGGAATGTACTCCGTCCAGCTCGGGGCTGCACTTGAAGCCGGGAGCAACAAGGATGGTATAATCAGCTTCACCGTAGGCTGCCAGCTCATCGGCAGTGGGGCGGATCAAAAGCTGATGGATAAACAGGTTCTGGGAAGCCAGCTCATTGACAATGCGGAACTTCTTGGTGTACTTCTTGTCAGCACCGGCGAAGCCGTCGAAAATGAAGATCTCACGACCCTGGAAATAGGCCACGATCTTGGAACGGATGGCGTTATACTTCTCGGGAGAAATGGGGCGGTTTACCTTGCCCCAGGCGATGTCGTCATGGACGGCGGGGGTGTCGACGATGAACTTGTCGTCAGGGGAGCGGCCGGTATACTTGCCGGTGGTGACTACCAGAGCGCCGGTGTTGCTCAGCTTGCCTTCGTCTCGGCGAAGAGCAGCCTCGGTGAGCTGGGCCACGCCCAGATTGCGATAGACAGCGCAAGGATTGAGAATACCCAGCTTTTCCAGACCATAAGTTTCCATGATACAGTTCCTCCTAAATATATAAATAGTAATAAGTACCGGGGTCTTTGCCTGTAGGAGCGGCATCCCCGGCGAAGGGTATATAAAAAGGGTATGTACCCGGGGAAGCAGGCAAGCAATTCCAACTCCACCGAGTACAATTTTACCATGGGAGGCAAATTTTGTCCACTGTTTTTTCCGCTTCCCTTTACATTTTCCTCCATTGAAAATCTCAATTTCGCCTATGGCTGTCCCCTCTGCTGCCGGGAACTGTGCCGTTGACCGCAGGCAGCTCCGGATCTTTCACTTCCCACACCGGCGGCTGCCTTTTTTCCTGCTCTTTCATAATTCTCCCCCCTTTCTCCTTTAGGGTTGGAAGAACCATCTGTTTTATACCGGCACCTCCGGAACAAGGGGGATAAAAGAGGGAAAACCTGTGCAAAATGAGGATAGAAAGTAAAACCCCCAAAAGGAGGAACTGCTATGAAAGTACGCCAGATCATGACTCCCCGTGCCATCCGGGTGGGGCCGGAAGAGCCTGCGGCTGTGGCAGCCAGAATGCTGTCCCGGTACAATGTAGGTGCGCTGCCGGTCTGTAAGGAGGACGGGCAGATTTGCGGTATTATCACCGACCGGGATATCGTCCTTCGCTGCGTTGCCGCAGGCCGTGACCCGGAAAAAGTACCGGTGCGCCATGTAATGACCGGGAAGGTGGTCACAGTCAATGCGGATATGGAGGCATCGGAAGCAGCCCAGCGCATGGCAAGGGAGCAGGTGCGGCGGCTTCCTGTGGAGGAAAAAGGGAAGCTCTGCGGCATTCTCACCTTAGGCGACCTTGCCAATTCCCCCCAGTATACCATGGAGGCAGCGGAGGCTTTGGGGCAGATCTGCACCGGACTCAGCAGCCGCTAAGGAAAAAGCACCCCGAAAACCGGGGTGCTTACATTTTTGAAAGCCTCTGATTTTGATGGTCTGAGACAAAGTTAGGGAGAAAGCTTCTCCCAGGGCGCAAAAAGGGTGAGAGGAAGTATCCCTTTATTTGTGGCATCCCACAGGGCAGCCCCCACAGGAACCACCGCAGGAACAGCAGCCCTTGCCGCTTTTCTTCTTCCGAATCTCAAAGAAAACAATTGTAGCAAATACCGCTGCCACAAGGCCGGCAACCAAAAAAGTAGGCCAATTCATAAAGTAACCTCCTTACATACTGCGCTTTTTCTCGTTGGGATTCTTCCGCAGCAGCAGCCACAACATCACCAGCAGCACCGCCAGAGCAACCACAGTCCAGCCGGTAAACACGCCGCTGACCAGCAGACCAATCTGATAGACCATCAGACAAACCGCATAGGCAAACA
>JAZQXK010000107.1:0-1576 GCA_045632785.1 Faecousia sp. | reverse complement strand
CAGGTCAATGGCATCCTCACTCATGCCGATGGCAAAAGTTCTGATGGGGGTCCGGCTCTTCCTTGCTGCAATGGCACACACCAAGGAAGAGTCCAGACCGCCACTAAGGAGGAAACCGACTTTTGCGTCGGCCACAAGGCGTTTTTCCACACCTGCGATCAGCTTTTCACGAATGTTATCGCACACCGTTTCCAGATCATGGCTGTGATATTCTGCCACTGCTGCAATGTCGCAGTAGCAGGTAAACTTGCCGTCACAGTAGTAATGTCCCGGTGGGAACGGCAGGATCTTTTCTGTCAGGTGGACCAGGTTCTTCGGCTCGCTGGCAAAGATGATGGTTCCATTGTCATCATAGCCATAATACAGAGGCCGGATACCGATGGGATCCCGGGCGGCGACAAACTGATCTTTTTTCGCGTCATAGAGAATGCAGGCAAATTCCGCATCCAACATAGAAAACATATCTACGCCGTACTTTTCATAGAGCGGCAGCAACACCTCACAATCGGAGTCGCTGACAAAGGTATGCTCACCTTCCAGTTCCTTTCGGAATTTCTCAAAACCATAGATTTCACCGTTGCATACCAGTGCGTTTCCGTGAAGCTGAAAGGGCTGCATTCCCTCTGGGTGCAATCCCATAATTGACAGCCGATGGAAACCCAAAACACCCTGCCCAGCAGTTATGATCTGGGTATCATCCGGACCTCTGGAAACTGTTCGTGCAAATCCTTCAGAAAAGTCCTTATAGCGAAAGGGTTTCCCACAATAACCAATAATTGAGCACATATTTCTTCCTCCCATAGAACGACCTTTGGGAGAGCCCCAAAAAGCGGAAACTCTCCCTACGGTCAATGTTTAGTCCCAAGCGGTTGTGTTCAGTGTGTATTCGCAGGTCCAGTCTTCCCCTTGGGAATAGAATGCCTTTTCGTACAGCGGATCCATCTTTACAGGAGTAAGCTGCATTTCATGACGGCTTCTTCCCAGACAAAATTCTACTGTCTGAATTATTTTTTCTTGTTGCATAACCTGACTCCTTCCATAGTGCTACTCGCATCTTAGAAAATATCGGGATTATTCCAATTCGTTTTCCTTAACAAACTCACGAATGAGGCTGTAAATATCTTCTTTACATTCGCACCAAATCGTATTCCAATCAACATCATGTGCGGTATGCGTCCGATGCTGTATTTTTGCTGCCAGAATTAAGGAGCAAAACAGTGACTTTGCGGACATTTCCCACGGATCTCCATTCTCGTCCTTACCAAACACACGAACATCAGCATCAACAGTCTGAACAAGCTTCGAAAAGCGCTCAACATCACTGCCAGTAGTTAATTCAATCGGTACTCTCATAACACGCCTCCGATCACTATCGAACACCAAACAGCAGCTCGCCGTAGGTGGGGAACGGCCAGTATTTTTCGGCAGTCAGTGTTTCTGCTTCATCTGCCAGGGCTCGAAGCTGTGCCATTTGAGGTAGAATTGTATCCCGGATGGACACAGACTCCTCCTGCACATCGGCTGCACCATTCAGCCCCAGAACAGCTGTTTCCAGTGCCTCCGTCTGTGTCGCGAT
>JAZQXK010000106.1:0-6808 GCA_045632785.1 Faecousia sp. | reverse complement strand
CAGGTATAGTAGCGGTCAACGGACTCGTCCGTCATGGAAGCCAGACGGTCATCTCTCTGGGCGTAGCGGGGCATGGCGATCTCGTCCCGGAAGGCGGCAGCCTTCTGAGCATCGGTGATAATGGTGACCTGGCACTTGTCCACAACGGCCTCAAATTCATTGACGATCATGTGGTACAGAACTTCCGCAAAGTCCTTCAGCCGCAGACCGGCATCGTAGGCGGCATTGGACACACGGACACGAACCTGATTTCTCTGACCGGTGTGCATAACGCCTTCCATGTAGTTAAACCAGGCATGGAACTTCCGCTCAATAACGGACTCAAAGTCGGCCTGCATCTTCTTGCCTGCAACCTCTACGAAGGTGGCAAGGGCGAAGTCCTTCTCACCGCTGTCCAGATCCGGGCCAACAATGGTGATCTTGTGGTCTTCCACTTCAGAAGGCTCCCGCATGAGAACCAGCTCTGCGGTGGGGTTCTTGCCGGAGAAGAACTCGGCCTTCATGTCGCTCTTGCGGATGATCTCGCCTTCAAAGGCGGCAGCAAAGGCAACAGGGATGGGCAGCTCTGTGGACTTGATCTTAATGTTCCGCAGCTCCAGAGAGTGCTTCACGGTTTCTTCATGGTTGGTGACGGATTCCAGAGCTCCGGGCACCTGATTCTCGCCCAGGTCGATGTCTACTACAACGGGGAAGCCCAGAGCGATGGCGCCGGCACCGGCAGAAACCACAACGGCATCGATGGCACCGAAGGTGTTGACGAATGCGGGAACACGCTCCTTGGTGTAGGACAGAAGGGCGCCCAGATCGCCGGGCTGCACACCGCCGAAGATCAGAGCCGCACGGACCGCAACGGTGACTACATGGATCACGGAAGTGACATCGTGACCCAGAGGCACGATACGCATTTCCAGACCCATCTTTACGCCCATTTCAGCGCACTGCTCAATGCAGTCACCTACCAGGAAGGTCATAATGCCCTTGCTCTGGTAATCCTTAACCACCTTGGCAACATTGGCGGCATCTTCGGCCTTGCCCAGCACAACGGCTACACCGGGAATATCGCCGGTAACCAGGGGAACGCCCAGAGAACGGATAATGGGGTCGGGAACGAAGCCGATGCCGGACTCGTTTTCATAGGGGTTTTCACTTTCTGCGTATTTCAGGCCTTCCAGAATTTCCGCGCCTACGGCAGTGGCAAGGCCTGCATTGAGAGCCTGCCCCAGATCTTCCTGATTGGTAATGAGGCTCTTGAGCACATCCACGCAGGGCAGCAGGTCACCCAAAGTCTTGACCTTCACGCCGGTGGCGGCATAGATGGTGGGGAAGAAGTAAGCAGTATCGGGGAAAGCGATGGCCTTATCTGCGCCATGCTTGGCAATGGCATCTTTCACTGCGCCTTCGGTAAGACCCGCAACAGCATTGGAACCGCCATAGATCAGATCGGTTAATACACTCATGGTTCATTCCTCCGTTATATTTGATAAAAATTTATATTAAGCCATGGGGCTGAATATACAAGGTTAAAAGGGAGAATCTTACTCCTTACAGCCGGAAAGCTCTCGTAATCTGTGAAACAAGCATCCGGCGACGAAATACACGGTTTCGTATTTTATAAAATCCAAAATATGTTTGTCCCACAGCAAGGTAAGGCTTGGGGGGAAGTCCTCATCGCTGTGGTAAAACTTGAGAAGTACATATAACTCAGGGAAAAGTGGCAGCTTGTACCCAATGTCCCCCAAATCCACAGGAGTACCTCCCATGGAAAGGCAACTTTTGTGTAGCTGTTCCGGGTTTTTATCCCAGAAGGCGGGCAGTTTTCCTCCACCCATACTTAGTCCCTTGCCCCGCACCATAACACCGGGCAAGCTGTGTACTGGGCAATATTCCCCGGAAGGTGCAGCTTCCGGCTTGCGGTCGCAGAGGAAGTCATAAATCGACAGCGCTTCTCCGAAATCCGCTTCCTTTTCTTCTCCCTGGGGGGTCCGGATGGTGATATATCCTGTTTCTGCGGAAAGGAAGGCAGGTGTGCCTAAAAAGGGAAGACTCAGCCCATTTTCCGTGGCAGTGACCCCGGGAAGGGTTTTCATAGGCGCTTGGTCATAGGTGAGAAAGTAAAGCCGGGCGGCTTCCTGGGCCTGGGCATAGTTATCCATAGGCTACCTCATTGATATGCGAAAACCGGGAGGGAGGCAACTCCCTCCCGGCAACGGGATTTCAGTTTATGCGATAATCTTACAGATCCAGGTAGGAGTCGGAGTACAGAACGTGGTTCTTGAAGATGTCGCAGGACTTGATGGTCTCCATCAGGCGCAGGTCGCAGGGGTTGACAATAGCGGAGGTCAGACCCTGCATCATGCACATAGCCAGCAGAGCGGAGTCCATGATGGGACGGACATGCTTGGGAGCGCCGTTGGAGTTGTTGGACAGACCACCGGTGGACTTCAGGCCTTCGTCGGAGAACAGCTTGATGGCGTTCAGAACGTCCATCTGCTTGTCCTGCATGCCCTTAACGACCAGGAACAGAGGATCGAACCACAGATCGTCGGAAGCCATGCCCAGGGACATACCACGCTCCAGCATGTTGTGACAGTGCATCATGCGCTCTTCGTTGTCCTTAGCAATGCCGTCGGCAGAGCAGAGGGCAATAACGATGGCGTCGTTGGCAGCAGCCAGGTCGATGTAGGAGATACGGGAGCCGGCGTCAGCGGAGTTGACGATGGGCTTGCCGTTGGTGCGGTTGTAAACCTTGATACCGGCTTCGATAGCCTTCTTGTTGGCAGTATCCAGAGCCAGAGGCACGTTGTTGAAGTTCTGCTGCAGAAGCTGAACTGCCCACATCATGAGCTCGGGGCCGTCCTTCTCAGCAGGTCCGATGTTGACATCCAGGTAGGTAGCACCGGCAGCGATCTGCTCAGCGGCACGCTTCAGGATGGGAGCGGGATCTCTCTCAGCCATAGCCTTACGGATGACGGGGGAGATGCAGTGGATACGCTCGCCGATGGTGACGAAGGTCTTGGACTCGGGGTTGTGGCCCTTGTAAGTAACACCGGTATCAACCACTTCGATGGCGGGAACTCTCAGCTTGATGGCTTCGAAGTCCAGAGGCTTGTCAGCTTCTTCAGCAGCAGCGGCAGCGGCAGCGGCCATAGCTTCCTTGGCGGCAGCTTCGGCAGCCAGTTCTTCGGCAGTGCCGACATATTCCTTATCCTTCAGGTACTTGGGCAGCTGAACAGCTTCCAGAGGACCAACGACAACACGCCAGTTGGGCAGCTTCTCCTGAATCTCACCCTTCATAACGGCAACCTTGCCGGGGATGATCAGGGTGCGGTTCTTGATCTTGCTCTCGATGTCGTTCTCATCGAAGAACTTCTTGATGGAGGAGGAGGACAGCTTGCCGGCGGCCCATGCAGTCAGAACGGACATACCGGAAGCATCGGTGATCAGCAGGTTGACGGGGGCGTTGGAACGCTCCATTTCGCCGGAAACCAGGAAGTAGGTCAGGGCGAAGTCAACAGTCAGGGCGCAGGGGGAGTTCTCGTCGGCACCGTTGAGAGGATAGATCTTGGCTTCTACCTTCATGGGCTTCTGAGGATCGGTGAAGATGTTCTGACGCAGGCCGTACAGAGGCAGAGCGGCAGCATAAGGCATGGCGCTCATGACGATGATGGAGCCATACTTCTCAGTGAACATAGCAGCATAAGCAGTCTGCAGGCGGATGTTGCCGGCGGCGAACTTATGCAGATTGACGATAGCGGGATAACCGAAGGAACGGTCGCCGTCCTTCAGAGCGGTGCGGCGGATTAGAACGGCATTGGCCAGGGTTTCCTTGGCAGTCTTGCCGGTGGCATCCAGAACCAGGTTCTTGTTGCCGGCGCCTTCCAGCTTCTTGACCAGATCATACAGATCGGACAGATTCTCAGCGCGCAGACCCAGAGTAACGCCGGCAGCGGTAGCAACAGCGTTCATCTCTTCCCAGTTCTCAGCGGTAGCGCCGTTGAGGATGGGCTTCAGATCCTTGCAGACTTCCAGAGCGGCCTTGGCAGCCTCAACGTCGGTGCAGTCCAGAACCAGAGCGCGGTCAGCGGCAGCAGCCTTCTTAACCAGCTCAACATACTTTTCTACGCCGTCGCCGCAGTATGCACAGTGCAGGAACTCTACGTACATTCTTTCGCCGATACGCTCGTAGTCGACCTTCTTCATCTCAGCAATCTTGGCATCGATGTCGGCCTCGTCCATGCAGGAGCACAGATTGACAGCGTACAGGTTCTTGGAGACCAGAGTCTTCTCATGACGGAACAGAACGGTTTCGCCGCCCAGCTTGTGAGCGTTGGCACCGGTGCCGACTTCCAGAGTCTTCATGAGGGGAGCAGTAGCCTCGGACAGCTGAGCAACAGCATCAGCAGAGAAATAAGGACACTTGTCCAGAGCAACAGCGCCCTGAGCGACCTTCATACAGAAAGCCATACAGGTGGGAGAGCCGCACTCCTTACAGTTTTTCTTGGGGGACAGCTTAAAAATATCAAGACCTTTGAGAGCCATAGTGGTGTTCCTCCTTCCCGATTAGACCAGCTCGTTGATGAACTGCTTGATGGTGGCGATGGCAGCGGGATGACGCATAACAACGGCATCAGCACCACCGGTCAGGTTAGCAGCGGCAGTGGCGATTTCCATGCCAATGGCGCGCTCTTCCTGATTGCCCCACTCGGGAGCATCTTCCTCAGAAGCCACGGACTCCTTGACACCCCAGGTATCGGTGGAGGTGGGAGCAACGATGGGCATCTGCAGATCGGCATCGGACTGAGCCAGAGCGGCCAGACGGACACGATCCAGGGTGGAGGCCACATACTCGTAGCCATAGCCAACAGCGGCAGTACCGATGTTCATGACGATGGAATCGGCGGAAACGCCCATGCCCTTGATCATGATGTTCAGCTGCTTGGCCAGGTTGATGTCGTCAGCGGTCTCAGCGCCCACCTTCTGGCCGTAAGCCAGAGCGACGGAAGTGCCGACGGTCTTGTAGTCCTCTTCACGGGCGGAGAGGATGAGGATGTTCTTGCCCTGGAGAGCTTCGGCGATCTTGGTGAACAGCTGACCGTCCTTCTCCACATTCTTGCAACCCATAATGGCGATGGGCATGGTAACGGCTTCGGCAACAGCCTTAGCGTCGGCCACGCACTCTTCCACGGGGCGGTCGGCACCGTTGGGATCGGCAGACTCGAAGTTCAGCACGATGAAGTCGGCACCTTCCATGGTCTCAGCCTTCTTAGCGAAGTCGGCCATGGTTTCGCAGCCAGCGTAGAACTCTACCAGCCCGGGGGCGGTCCAATTCTTAGCGGCATCGGAGATTTCTACACCGATCTTGGGCGCATTGGGCATAGCTGCGTCGAAGGTGTAGAAGGGCAGGACATTCTGACCACCCAGGGTAACGGCCTTATCGCCGGTGCCCAGAGTGACGGCATTGATCTTTGCGTTGAATGCCTGCTTCTTGGGTTCAAAAGACATGATGGTTTTCCTCCCTTATATAAATTATAAATTATAATTGGGTAACATAGTTAGATGCCCAGGCTTTCCATAATTCCCTTCAGGGCGACTTTTACGGGATTGGAAGCCGGGAGCTTTGCAGAGGGGTCGCCGTCGCAGTCGCAGCGGAAGACCGACTCGTCCTGGGGAAGAACGCCCAGGAGCTTCAGGCCGTGCTTTTCGATCTCGGTCTGCACACCGGCATCCAGCACACCGCCGGGGGCACGGTTGATAATGAGACCCATAGTAACAGGGTTCACGTTCAGCTCGCGGATCATTTCTGCCAGCCGGGCCACAGCCTGCACGCCCCGGCGGGAGCAGTCGGAAATGAGCAGCATGGTGTCTACATGAGGAAGGGTTCCTCTTGCCACGTGCTCCAGACCTGCTTCATTGTCCATAACAATGTAGCGGTAGTTCTTGGCATACTTGTCAATCTGGGTTTTAAGAACGCCGTTGACGAAGCAGTAACAGCCCTTGCCCTGGGTGCGGCCCATGACAAGCATATCAAAGTCATCCTCCTCCACCAAAGCGGAGTTGAACTTAAATTCGGCATAATCTGCCTTGGTCATGCCGGCGGGGATGATGTTGCCCTTGAGCTCGGCCTGGGTCATTTCCTCCCGGATGGTGCCCAAGGTGGTTTCTACTTCCACGCCCAGAACCTCGTTGAGGTTGGAGTTGGCATCGGCATCTACCACCAGAATAGGCCCTTTGTTGCCTTTGGATAGATAGTCGATGATCATGCCGCAGGTGGTGGTCTTACCCACGCCGCCCTTGCCGGCAACTGCAATGGTATGAGGTGCTGCCATAGAATTTGCTCCTTTGGATGAGATTGACCGTCAAAAGGAAAGCTCTTGACGATGCTGCATAAAGTTTTCCGGGCGGAGATTCCAAGGGGAATCAAGAGCTCCATCTTAGAAGGCTGCCTGGCCCCGGAAGCACGATCTTTTGATCACCTCCCGGTCGTTTTTTATGCAATCCGAAATTGCCATCAAACGGACAAAATGCGCCCATATTGATACAAGCTTATCGTATCATAAACGGCACCGGATTTCAACCTTAATTTTCAAAATAACAGGCGGGAACGCAAAAAACTGCGGAAGATGCCGATGCCGCCCGCGATTGATGGTGGACAGCTGAGAGTTTAACCGTAAATTTTGGTTTATCTTTCTAAGGTTGCTGGGCACCAAAGCCTCCCTTGTGTAAAGGGAGGTGGGTCGCCGAAGGCGAGCCGGAGGGATTGCCTAGGGCAGTTCGATTTCGCCAAAATGCTAACTAGAGCGGAAATTCC
>JAZQXK010000105.1:0-1888 GCA_045632785.1 Faecousia sp. | reverse complement strand
TTGGGCCGCAATACTGAGGGGCTGCTTCCGGAACCGGAAGCGGTGCGCTTTGCAAAAGTGGCAATGGAATGTGGCGTTCCGCAGGAAGATATCATCCTGGAACCGGATTCCACGAATACCAAAGAGAACATCCTCTTTACCCGTAACCGCCTGGAAACCCTTGATTTGCCACACGGGCGTATTTTGGGTGTCCACCAGCCCTTTATGGAGCGGCGGATCAAAGCGGCTATGGGCGTCTACTGGCCCGAGAACGATTTTCGTGTCACCTCTCCCCAGGTAACCATTCCCCAGTATCTGGAAGCAGCCAGCCGGCAGGGCGTCAGTCCCAATGCTTCCGTTTCTGTGATCGTGGGGGATTTCCAAAGAATGGACCTGTATGCAAAACTGGGCTATCAGTTGCCCCAGCATATTCCCCAGGAAGCCTGGGAGGCTTTCCACACCCTCGTGGAAATGGGATATGACAAGCAACTGGCAAAATGAAACAGGAGGACATAACAATGCAGTACTTAGGCATTAATTATAATATGAAGCATGCCCCTAAACTGGATTCCACTTTCATCCCTTTCGGTGTTTGGCGTGCTGCGTATCTGAAGGACGCAAAGACCCCCATCGCCATCGCTGTAGAGCGTGACAATGGTCAGGTTTCTGTCCACAAGACTTTTATTCACGGCACTGCCGAAATGGCTGAGGCCGACTACCGCTATGTTGAGCGCTATGTAAAGTTCCTGCTGTGGTCCATCGGCGGCTTTAAGGTCTTCATCTGCGGCTGCTCAGATCTGGCCAAGAAGCTGCAGGCAGCTTATAAGATCGGCGGCGAGCGTGAGTTCGACTTCACCTTTGTTGAGCAGCTGTATGAAAAGACTCTGGAGATCATCGATCTGCCTCTGTCTGAGTGCCCTGCTGCCAATGAGACCGCAGTTCCCATGGGCGGTCATATGGATGGCTGCCGTATCGGTTTTGACGCAGGTGGATCCGATCGTAAGGTTTCTGCTGTTATCGACGGTGAGTGCGTCTACTCCGAAGAAGTGATCTGGTTCCCCAAGCTGAATGAAGATCCCGATTACCACTACGAACATATTCTGGAGGCATTCAAAACTGCTGCTTCCAAGATGCCCCGGGTAGATGCCATCGGTGTTTCTTCTGCCGGTGACTACATCGACAATGAACCCCGCGTCGCATCCCTGTTCATCAAAGTTCCCCGGGATAACTGGGATAAGGTCAAGACCATCTACACCCGCGCAGCTGCAGCTATCGGCGATGTGCCCCTGGTAGTTGCCAACGACGGTGATGTTTCCGCTCTGGCAGGCGCAATGGGTCTGGGCAAGGGCAAAATGATGGGTCTGGCAATGGGCACCTCCGAGGCTGTTGGCTATGTTGATGCCGACAAGAATGTTCTGGGTTGGATCAACGAGCTGGCATTTGCACCCGTTGATCTGCAGACTACCGCAATGCAGGACGAGTGGTCCCTGGACTTCGGTGTTGGCTGCAAGTACTTCTCTCAGGACGCAGTTATCAAGCTGTGCCCCGCTGCGGGTATTGAACTGGACGAAAGCCTGTCCTTGGCTGAGAAGCTGAAAGCTGTTCAGAAGCTGATGGAAGCAGATGACCCCAGAGCACAGGCAATCTTCGAAACCATCGGTGCCTACTTCGGCTACACGGTGGTTCTGTACTCCCAGTTCTACGATCTGGACTACATCATGCTGATGGGCCGCGTTATGTCCGGTAAGGGCGGCGATACCATTCTGCGTGTTACCAACGAGATTCTGGTTGATGAATATCCCGAACTGGCTGCAAAGTGCTGCGTCACTCTGCCCGATGAGAAGATGCGCCGTGTTGGCCAGGCAGTGGCTGCAGCATCCCTGCCTAAAGTTAAGTAATCATATCTCTG
>JAZQXK010000104.1:0-5245 GCA_045632785.1 Faecousia sp. | reverse complement strand
TTGCACTGGTGCGGCAGCACCCAAGGCTCCCTTGTGCAAAGGGAGCTGGGCAGATTATAATACGAAGTGCAACACCCAAAATAAATAGAGACAATACGCAAACCTTAGTGTAAAATGTAGTTACCACACAAACAAACTACAATGAGGTGAGCGTATTGTCCTACACACATCTTACACTATCCGAAAGAAAATATCTACAAGAACTTTTATCCGCGGGCTATTCTTTACGAAAAATTGCCAGCACCCTGGAACGCAGCCCTTCTACCATCAGCCGCGAGGTCAAACGAAACAGGGCAAAATACAAACCACACCGCAAGCCGGACAATAAATACTGGTACAACCATTGGCGTGCTCATAATCTCTATATTCGCCGTCGTCGGGAGCAAGTGCGAGCTGCACTGCATCCTAACACTGCGCAATGGAATTATATCGTCGATAAGCTGAAGGTATTTTGGTCTCCGGAGGAGATTGCGAATCGGTGGAATAAAGATCACCCCAAGGAAAAGGCGCTTTGCGTATCGACTATTTATCGGTACATAAAGTTAGGAAAATTCCTTGAAATAACCGAGAAACAGCATCTTAGACGGCGTGGAAAGTTTATGCTGCCTCGCAATTCCTGCTATAACAGCATCCAGCCTGACCGGATCATCCCTCAGTGGCCTGACGAGATCCGCAACCGGATCAGGATCGGTGACTGGGAAGGTGACACGGTGTACGGTGGTGTGGGCAAAGGGTTACTTGTCTCCTTAGTAGATCGTAAAATTCGGTATCTCCGGATTGGTCTGCTAAGAAAAAGGACCGCCGAAGGTACTAGGGAAGTAATTGAGAAGTTGCTGCGTGGGTTGCCGGTTAAAAGTATCAGTTTAGATAACGGTTCCGAATTTTCTGAGTTCCGAAAGTTAGAAGAGCATTTACACACCCTTGTCTACTTTGCCGAGCCGCACAAACCTTGGCAGCGCGGAACAAACGAGAACACGAACGATATCATCCGATTTTTCTTTCCAAAAGGGTTTGACTTTAGAACGGTTACCGATGAGGACATTCAGGTTGTTGAAGATCTGATCAATAACCGTCCCCGAAAGTGTCTTGGCTGGAAAACACCAGCCGAAGTATTGGCTGAGAGTGTTGCACTTCCTTGACTTTCTGCCCTGTCACGCGAACAGCGTGACTGAGGGATTGTGCAGCAGGAATTTCCGTTCTAGTTAGCATTTTGGCGAAATCGAACTGCCCTAGGCAATCCCTCCGGCTCGCCTTCGGCGACCCACCTCCCTGAAGGTGAATTGGCCAAAGGCCAAGAGAAGCCGGCCTGGGCCGTTACACAAGGGAGGCTTTGGTGCCCAGCAACCTTAGAAAGACAAACCAAAATTTATAGGATGATTTGTGTTCTGTGAACGCATGGAGAATGAGGGGGGAATATTTTATGGGAATGCGAATTGTAGAACTTCGATGCAAGGAAGTGGTCAACATATGCGACGGGCAGCGGCTGGGTTTTGTTTCCGATGTGGAGGTGCGGATTCCTGATGGGCAGGTGTGCGCTCTGATTGTGCCTGCGCCTTGCAGGTTTATGGGGCTGGTAGGCAGTAAAGAGGACTACGTGATCCCATGGAACTGCATTCGCCGCATCGGGGAGGACATTATTCTGGTGGAATTGGAGCCGGGGCACTGCCGAATGCCCAGGTCCAAGCCAAAACTGTTCTGAAACCGGGTTTCTTCCTTAAAAAATACGGAAATTCTTTGAAAGAAATATGGAAAAACAGAAAATAATGCTTGCAATTTCCCTTTGGATTTGATACAATAGGTCGGCATGGCTCAAAGAAGGCCATGACATCAAAATATACCACACACCCTCAGGATCGACCCTCGATGTGCTGCCTTTAGGAGGCGGTGCGGGGGCGGAATGAACGGGGTGGAGGCAAAACAAAAGGAGAAACAAAATGGCAGTCGTATCTATGAAGCAGTTGCTGGAAGCCGGCGTGCACTTCGGTCATCAGACCCGCCGCTGGAATCCCAAAATGGCCCCCTACATCTACACGGAGCGCAATGGTATTTATATCATTGACCTGCAGAAGACCGTGAAGAAGCTGGAAGAGGCTTATTCCTTTGTTCGTGAGCTGGCCGCTAACGGCGAGAACGTTCTGTTCGTCGGCACCAAGAAGCAGGCTCAGGAAGCCATCAAGGAAGAGGCTCTCCGCGCCGATCAGTATTATGTCAATGCCCGTTGGCTGGGCGGCATGCTGACCAACTTCCGCACCATGCGTACCCGTATCGACCGTCTGGCTCAGCTCCGTAAGATGGAAGCCGACGGCACCTTCGCTATGCTTCCCAAGAAGGAAGTCATCAAGCACCAGGGCGAAATCGCCAAGCTGGAAAAGTACCTGGGCGGCGTGAAGGACATGAAGAAGATCCCCGGTGCCCTGTTCATCGTTGACCCCCGCAAGGAGCGCAACGCTATCGCCGAGGCTCACAAGCTGAACATCCCCATCGTTGCTATCGTTGACACCAACTGCGATCCCGACGAGATCGACTATGTCATCCCCGGCAACGACGACGCTATCCGCGCCATCCGCCTCATCGCTGGCACCATGGCTAACGCCGTTATGGAAGGCCGTCAGGGCGAGAGCTACAGCGAGGAAGCCCCCGCTGAGGCACCTGTGGAGGAATAATTCCGAAACCCTAAAATGCCCACGGCTCAAGTGGGCATTTTTTGAAATAGGCACTGAACTTGTAACATTTACAAACAACTTTTACAGGAGGATATTACTATGGCATTTACTGCTGCTGATGTTAAGAAACTGCGTGAGATGACCAATGTTGGCATGATGGACTGCAAGAAGGCCCTGACCGCTTCCGAAGGCGATATGGACAAGGCTGTTGAATGGCTCCGCGAAAAGGGCCTGGCCGCTGCTGCCAAGAAGTCCGGCCGTATTGCTGCCGAGGGTGCTGTCTGCGCCATCGTTGAGGGCAATGTAGGCGCCATCGTTGAGATCAACTGCGAGACCGACTTCGCCGCTCAGTCCGATAAGTTCATGGAGTTCGTCCATGATGTAGCTAACACCGTTGTTGCTGCTGATCCCGCCGATCTGGATGCTCTGCTGGCTGCCAACTATCCCAACACCGACAAGACCGTTGGTGAGATGGTTCCCGAGAAGGTTCTGGTCATTGGTGAGAACCTGAAGATCCGCCGCTTCGCCCGTTACGCCACCGGCGTTACCGTTCCCTATATCCACATGGGCGGCCGTATCGGCGTTCTGGTCAACATGGAAGTAGAAGGCATCGAGGCCGCTGCTGTTACCGAGCTGGGCAAGGATCTGTGCATGCAGGTTGCCGCTATGAACCCCATGTACTGTGACAAGTCCGATGTTTCTGCCGAAGCTATGGCCAAGGAGCAGGAGATTCAGATGGCTATCGCCCTCAACGAGAACGAGAAGTCCGACCGTCCCAAGCCCCAGAACATCATCGAGAAGATGGTCATTGGCCGTATGGGCAAGTACTACGAAGAAAACTGCCTGATGCAGATGGAGTTCGTCAAGGAGAAGGGCGTTTCCGTCGAGAAGCACGTTGCTGCTGTTGCTAAGGAGCTGGGCGGCAAGATCGCTGTTAAGTCCTTTGTCCGCTTCGAGCGCGGCGAGGGCATCGAGAAGAAGCAGGAGAACTTCGCTGAGGAAGTCGCTGCTCAGATCGCCAAGAAGTAAGATTTACTTCAAAATGATATACAAAACGCCGCAGCCTTTCGGGGTTGCGGTGTTTTTTTCTCCTTCCCATTGCGAAAACTGCCTTTTTATTGTATAATCAACTCATAAAAACTCCTGGGAGGAACCTCCATGAAAAAAACCACCGCCACTGCTTCCTATGCCCTCCTACAGGCTTCCCTGTGGGGCTTTTATGCCATTTTGTTGGGCTATTCCAGCAACTTCCTCTATACTTACGGCTTCACCGATGGTGGAATCAGTCTGCTTTTGGGCTTTTCCACGGCAGCAAGCTGCGTTTTGCAGCTCCTTTTGGGAGAAATCAGCAGCCGTTTCCCAAAACTTACGGTCTTCCGCATCCTTATGGCTATGGGAAGCCTGATTTTCCTCGGTGCGATGCTCATGGGGATGGATTCTGTTCCTTGGGCGGCGGTGGCCGGACTTGCCCTTTCCTGCGGCTTGCTCCAAGCCTTGCCTGCTATGGGCAATGCCATCGGCATGGATGCCATCGCCAAGGGCTCTCCGGCCAACTATAGCTTTGCCCGGGGTGCAGGCTCTGTTTCCTACAGCCTTTTGGCTTTGTGGATGGGGCGGCTGGTCAGCCGCTTCGGGGCAGAGGTGATTGGAATTGTGGCAGCGGTCAATGCCCTGGTCTTCCTGGTGGGCGTTATTTGGTTCCATTATGCCGGCGAAGTCGGGGGGCAGCCCCGGGAGAGCAAGCAGGAGGCAAAGGCACAAACACCCTTCCTCAGAACCTATCCCTGGTTTGCTCTGTTCCTGGTGGGTGCGATTTGTCTTCTGGCCAGCCACAACCTCACATCCAACTTTATGCTGCAGATCATCAATGCCAAGGGTGGCGATGCCAGCCATCAGGGTGTAGCCACTTTTATTGCCGCCTTTGTGGAGATCCCGGTCATGTTTACCTTCGGGCTGCTGCTGCGAAAGGTTGGGTGTCGCTTCTGGCTGTGCCTGTCCGTGATCTTCTTTGCGATTAAGGGGCTGCTTATCTATTGCTCCACCGGGGTCTATGGTGTCTATGGAGCTCAGGCTACCCAGTTTGCAGGCTTTGGTATTTATGCCATTTCCAGTGTCCACTATGCCGGCAAAGCTGTAAAGAGGGAAGATGTGGTCAGAGCCCAGAGCTATTTAGGCGCAACCAT
This sequence comes from Faecousia sp., assembly GCA_045632785.1. Taxonomy (GTDB): domain Bacteria; phylum Bacillota; class Clostridia; order Oscillospirales; family Oscillospiraceae; genus Faecousia. The sequence goes on along the minus strand of JAZQXK010000104.1, from coordinate 399 downwards.
TGCCACAGGCAGCTTGATTGCCTCCTTTACCGGAGGCTTCCTCTGCCAGTGGTTTACCGCACAGGGCTTGGCTCTGGTGGCGGCCGGACTGGGCGCATTGGGTGCAGTCATTGTGATCCCTGCGGTGCTGCTCCATGACAAGAGGGGAGAAACGGTGGAAACAGTATAAAAACGAGCAGAATAGAGAAGGCCGGAAGCGGTGGGGGGACAAGCCCCGAATGCTTCCGGTTTTTTGCGTGAGAGGGCGTAAATTTTGGTTTATCGGGGAGTATGGGATCCACCCTTTGTAGGGGCCGGATACATCCGGCCCGTTCCGCACTGCAAATTTGTACGAATTCGCCCTAAATGGTGCTGTTTTTCAAACTTTTCCGCCGGGCCGGATATATCCGGCCCCTACAG
>JAZQXK010000103.1:0-16900 GCA_045632785.1 Faecousia sp. | reverse complement strand
GCTTGCCATTGACGGTGTAGTGGCCATGGTTGACCAGCTGACGAGCCTCACGACGGGTGGAGGCGAAGCCAAGGCGGTAGACAACATTATCCAGACGGCGCTCGATCAGGCTCAGCAGAACTTCACCGGTGTTGCCTTCTGCGCGGGCTGCCTTTTCATAATACATACGGAACTGCTTCTCGAGAATACCGTATACGAATTTGACCTTCTGCTTCTCGGTCAGCTGCATTGCATACTCGGACTTCTTAGCTCTTCTCTGACCACCGGGGTTCTTGTTGGAAGTCTTGGAATAACCCATAGCGGCAGGGGAAACGCCCAGAGTGCGGCAACGCTTCAGGATGGGCTGAGTATTCTTTGCCATACTTTAAATTTCCTCCTTTATGAATTAGACACGGCGTCTCTTGGGGGGACGGCAGCCATTGTGGGGGATGGGGGTGACGTCCTTAATCATAACAACTTCCAGACCGGCAGACTGCAGAGCGCGGATAGCGGCTTCACGGCCTTGACCGGGACCCTTAACATAAACCTCAACGGTCTTCAGGCCGTGCTCCATGGCAGCCTTAGCGGCAACCTCAGCAGCAGTCTGAGCAGCGAAGGGAGTGGACTTCTTGGAGCCACGGAAACCCATACCACCGGAGGAAGCCCAGGACAGGGCGTTGCCGTTCAGGTCGGTCAGGGTGACCATGGTGTTGTTGAAAGAGGAGCGGATATGAGCGGCACCCTTTTCAATATTCTTGCGTTCCTTGCGGCGCTTGATTACCTTCTTAGCGTTAACTTTAGCCATTACATATCCCTCCCTTACTTCTTCTTGTTAGCAATGGTCTTCTTGGGACCCTTGCGGGTACGAGCGTTAGTCTTGGTTCTCTGACCGTGAACGGGCAGGCCACGACGATGACGAACGCCACGGTAGCAGCCGATTTCCATCAGGCGCTTGACATTCATAGCCACCTCACGGCGCAGATCGCCTTCGATGGTGTAGTTGTGGTCGATGACATCACGGAGTGCGGCTTCCTGATCCTCGGTGAGGTTCTTAACACGGGTATCGGGATCGATACCGGCCATAGCCAGGATCTTCTTAGCGCTAGTGGGGCCAATGCCGTAAATATAAGTCAGACCAACTTCGATTCTTTTTTCGCGGGGCAGGTCAATACCAGCAATACGTGCCATATTTTTTGAGCACCTCCTATTAGCCTTGTCTCTGCTTGTGTTTGGGGTTTTCGCAAATAACCATAACGCGGCCCTTGCGCTTAATAATCTTGCACTTCTCGCACATGGGCTTAACGGACGGTCTTACCTTCATACTGTTACCTCCAATTAAAGAGCAAATCGTGATTCAAATTACTTGCTTCTCCAGGTGATCCGGCCTTGGGTCAGATCATAAGGAGACATCTGAACAGTTACCTTGTCACCGGGCAAGATCTTGATAAAGTTCATTCTGAGCTTGCCGGAAATATGTGCCAGAATGGTGTGCCCGTTGCCAATGTCAACGGTGAACATTGCATTCGGCAGTGCATCTACTACGATGCCCTCAAGTTCGATTACGTCGTCTTTTGCCAAGTTAAAACCTCCCTTGGTTTTGACTGTTGATTTCCTGACTGATTGCAGCCAGATCCCTGCGTAATTCTCTGTTGAGCACTTTCTCGCCGTTTCTTAATTTCTCGGCGATTCTGGACTCTGCTCGAAGGACCTTACGGACATGCTTCAGCTTTTTTCGTTTGGGACTCTCCAGCCTTCTGTCCTTTCCGTTGGCCATCAGGACGTACACGCCTTCCGTTCCGATTACATAGAACAGCTTTCCCTGATCGCGGCCGGCAATGGACAAGACAATGTCCGATATTTCTATTTCCATACTACAGCCCCTCGTTGACGGTGAGAATTTCCGGCTCGCCGTCGGTAATGAGCACAGTATTTTCGTAATGGGCCGAGAGCTTACCATCGGCAGTTACCACTGTCCAGCCGTCTTTCAGCACCTTTACCTCATAGGTTCCGGTGTTGACCATAGGCTCAATAGCCAGGGTCATGCCTTTCAGCAATCTGGGTCCATGACCAGCGGCACCGAAATTCGGCACCTCCGGTTCCTCATGCAGGGCAGCGCCTACGCCGTGACCTACGAAGGAGCGCACTACAGAATAACCGTTAGACTCCACATACGCTTGAACTGCATGGGAGATATCAGAGACTCTATGTCCCTGTTTTGCAAACTTAATTCCCTCAAAGAAGCTCTGTTTTGTCACATCAATGAGCCTCTGTGCTTCTGAGGAAATCTGCCCGCAGGGGAAGGTTGCGGCACAGTCACCGTGAAAACCCTCATAGCAGGCGCCTACGTCAACAGAAACGATGTCACCCTCTTTCAGAGTGTAGCCACCGGGGATCCCGTGGATCACCGTCTGGTTGACGGAAATGCAGGCGCTGGCGGGGTAGCCGTTATAGCGCAGGAACGACGGCTTTGCGCCCTGCTGCACGATGAAATCATGCACAGCCTTATCGATCTGTTTGGTGGTCACGCCGGGCCTTACCATCTCCCCTGCCAAAGCACGGGCTGCCGCGGTAATCTTACAGGCCTTACGCATAGCCACCAGATCTCTTTCATTCTTAATGTGAATCATGCCTCAATACCTATTGCCCGGAGGATGGCCTTGTTGGCCTCCTCAATGGGCACGTCCCCATCGATCAGGCGAAGCTTACCAAGAGGTCCGTAGAAGTCTTTCAGCTCCTCAGTGGACTTGTGGAAAACTTCCAGTCTTTTGCGAACTGTCTCAGGAGCATCATCCTTGCGGACAACCAGCTCTGTGGAGCAGTTGTTGCAGACACCCTGATTCTTAGGCGGGTTTGCAGAAATGTGGTAAGAAGCGCCACACTTGGGGCAGACTCTGCGCCCTGTCATGCGGGCTTCGATCACCGCATCTTCGATCTCAATCGAGATCACATGGTCGATCCGGATCCCCAGTTCTCTCAGGAGCTTTGCCTGATTGATGGTGCGGGGTACGCCATCCAGGATAAATCCATTGGCGCAGTCCGGGCGGGCTACCCGTTCCCGAACCAATGTGATTGCCACATCGTCGGGAACGAGCGCGCCGCTGTCCATGTATTGCTTTACCATTTTTCCGATCTGTGTTTCTTTGTGCATTGCTTCCCGGAGCATATTGCCGGTGGAAATAGCGGGAATGCCTAATTTCTTTGTGAGAAGTTCAGCCTGGGTGCCTTTACCGGCCCCGGGTGCGCCCAATAAGATCAGATTCATGTTAGCCTCCGTTTTTTACTCCAGGAATCCCTTGTAGTGCCGCATGAGCATCTGAGCTTCCAGAGTCTGTACAGTCTCCAGAGCGACACCCACAACGATGATGACGGAAGTACCGCCAATGCTCAGGCTGCTAATTCCGGGGATCAGCATGCCGCCGATAACGGGCAGCAGACAAACGATGGCAAGATAAATAGCACCGAACAGGGTGATCTTGCTGATGACCTTCTTGATGAAGTCGCCGGTGGGCTTGCCGGGGCGGAAGCCGGGGATGAAGCCGCCGTTCTTCTTCAGGTTGTTGGACATTTCAACAGGATCGTACTGGATGGCAGCATAGAAGTATGCGAATGCAAAGATCAGCACAGCATACAGAGCCACATACAGCCAGCTGTCGGTATCCAGAGCAGATCTCATAACGCCCCAGAAGCCTACGCCCTTTCTAACGGAGGTGAAGGCGAAGATGGTAGCGGGAAGAGTTGCAATGGACTGGGCGAAGATGACGGGCATAACGCCGGACATATTCACCTTGATGGGCAGATTGGTGTTCTGGCCGCCGTAGACCTTACGGCCAACAACACGCTTGGCATACTGGACAGGAATCCGGCGCTCAGCGGCATTGACGAAGATGATCAGCAGAACCAGGGCAGCCATAACTACCAGTGCGATTACCAGGCCCCACCAGGGCATGGAACCGGAGGATACCTGACCGGGCAGACCCATGATGGTCTGGGGCAGGCGGGAGATGATGTTAGCAAACAGGATCATGGAGATGCCGTTGCCAATACCAAACTGAGTGATCTGCTCGCCCATCCACATAACCAGAGCGGAGCCGGCAGTAAAGGTCAGGACGATAACAGCATAATGCAGGAAGTTCAGGTCACCCTGCAGGATGTTATAACCCTGTGTGGTGTAATTCTGAAGCATAACGGTGTAGGCAACGCCCATGAGAAGACCCAGACCTACAGTGGTGTAGCGGGTGATCCGCTCGATCATCTTCTTGCCCTCTTCGCCGCCTTCCTTAGACATTCTCTCCAGAGCGGGGATCGCTACGGTGAGAAGCTGGATAATAATGGAGGCGTTGATGTAGGGCTGAATGGACAGAGCCAGGATGGTTGCCTGGGAGAATGCGGAACCGGACAGGGTGTTGTAGAAGCCCAGTGCGGTGGTTGCCAGCATGGCATCAAAGGTCTGCTGCAGGGCAGCGCTGTCCACGAAGGGAACAGTGATGGCGTTGCCCAGTCTGTACAGCAGGAGAACCAGCAGGGTGAAAAGGATCTTCTTGCGCAGCTCAGGAGTCTTCCATGCGTTGCGAATTGTGGTCAGCACTTAAACCACCTCGGCCTTTCCACCTGCCTGCTCAATCTTAGCCTTGGCAGATTCGGAGAAAGCAGCAGCCTTAACGGTGAGCTTCTTGGTCAGCTCGCCGCGAGCCAGAACCTTCAGGCCATACTTGCAGTTGGCGATGACACCAGCCTCGATGAGGGCAGCAGCGTCGACAACAGCGTCATTCTCAAAAATCTCCAGCTCGGAGAGGTTGACAGCAGTCAGGGGCTTGGCAAAGATGTTGTTAAAGCCACGCTTAGGCACGCGACGAGCCAGAGGCATCTGGCCGCCTTCGAAGCCGGCGCGAACCTTGCCGCCGCTACGGGCCTTCTGGCCCTTGTGGCCACGGCCGGCGGTCTTGCCGTTACCGGTGCCGGTGCCGCGACCCTTGCGCTTAGCAACCTGAGTGGAGCCGGCAACAGGAGAAAGTTCGGAAAGTTTCATTGTTGCGTTCCTCCTTATTCAACTTCGGTGACCTGCAGCAGATAGCCGATGAGGGCGATCTTGCCGCGAGTCTGGGTGTTATCGGGCTGAATCGTGGTCTGGCCGATCTTCCGCAGGCCCAGGGACTCAGCGGTAGCGATGTGCTTCTTCAGACGGCCGTTCAGGCTCTTAACCAGGGTGATCTTCAAATTAGCCATGTTAATTGCCCTCCTTAACCAACGATTTCTTCAACGCTCTTACCCCGGATAGCAGCAACCTGCTCAGGACCCCGCAGGCTCATCAGACCCTGCATGGTAGCCTTAACAACGTTCTGGGGGTTATTGGAGCGCAGGCACTTAGCGCAGATGTTGTGGATGCCGACAGCTTCCATAACAGCACGGACAGCGCCGCCGGCGATGACGCCGGTGCCCTCAGGGGCGGGCTTCATCATGACGGAGCCGGCACCGTAGATACCGATCACATCATGGGGAATGGTAGAACCGGCCAGAGTGATCTTGACCATGTTCTTCTTGGCATCGGCAATGCCCTTCAGGATTGCCTCAGACACTTCGGCGGCCTTGCCCAGGCCGTAGCCCACGGTGCCCTTGCCGTCGCCAACGACGACCAGAGCGGAGAACTTCATGACACGGCCACCCTTAACGGTCTTGCTGACACGGTTCAGGTAGACAACCTTCTCGATGAGTTCAGGGGCGCCCATCTCGTTAGACTTATTGTAAGCCATTGTTCTTCCTCCTCCTTAGAACTCCAGGCCGCCTTCGCGGGCGCCCTCAGCCAGGGCAGCCACACGGCCGTGATAGACATAACCGCTGCGGTCGAAAACCACGGTGGTGATGCCCTTCTCTTTTGCGCGCTCAGCCAGAGCCAGGCCGACCTTCTTGGCAGCCTCACAGTTGCCGGCAGCACCTTCGAAGCCCTTATCCAGGGTGGAAGCAGATGCCAGGGTCATGCCGCTGACATCATCGATGAGCTGAGCATAGATGTTCGCATTGCTGCGATATACATTCAGGCGGGGTCTGCCGGGCGTGCCGGAGATCTTACCGCGGACGCGGATATGCCGCTTCTGACGCTGAGCGTTCTTATCGGTCTTTCTTACCATTATGGCACACCTCCTAATTATTTCTTGCCGCCGGCCTTGCCAGCCTTCAGCCGTACAACTTCACCGGTGTATCTGACACCCTTGCCCTTATAAGGCTCGGGAGGTCTCTTGCCGCGAACTTCGGCTGCGAACTGACCGACAACCTGCTTGTCGATGCCGCGGACGATGATCTTGTTGGGAGCGGGAACCTCGACAGTGATGCCGGGAACCTCTTCCATGATAACCTGATGGGAGTAACCCAGGTTCATAACCAGCTTGTTCTCCTTCTTCTCGGCCTTGTAGCCAACGCCGATAATGTCCAGAGACTTCTCATAGCCCTTGTCAACGCCAACGACCATGTTGGAGAGCAAGGTACGGGTCAGACCGTGCAGGCTCTTGTGAGCGTGCTGGTCATCAGGACGGGAAACGGTGAGAACTGCGCCATCCAGGTTGATGATCATATCGGGGTGGAAGGCCTGAGTGAGTTCACCCTTGGGGCCCTTCACGGTAACCACATTGCCGTCCTTGATGTCGACGGTAACGCCGGCGGGCACGGTAATGGGCTGCTTACCAATTCTAGACATTGTGTGCTACCTCCTTACCAAACGAAAGCCAAGACTTCGCCGCCAATGTGCAGTGCTCTGGCCTTCTTGTCGGTCATGACGCCCTTGGAAGTGGAAATGATGGCGATACCCAGGCCCTTGAGAACCTTGGGCAGCTCCTCAGCACCGGCGTAGATACGCAGACCGGGCTTGGAAACACGGCGCAGGCCGGAAATAGCGGCCTCCTTCTTGCCAACATACTTCAGGGTGATGTGAATGTTGCCCTGTACGCCTTCATCAGTGACTTCGTAAGCCTTGATGTAGCCCTCGTCCAGCAGGATCTGAGCAATGGCCTTCTTCAGCTTGGAAGCAGGAACATTCACGGTGTCGTGCTTTGCAGAGTTAGCATTCCGGATTCTGGTCAGCATATCTGCTACGGGATCGGTGATTTGCATGTTAAATATCCTCCTTTTAGAAGTTACGGGCTGTACCCGTTGAAGTGCGGGAGTATCGGGAGAATGCGAGCCGCGTACGACCCCATCTTCTCAGGACTTCCCTCACTTATTTACATTAACGATCTTCCGGAAGTTTTCCGGAACTCCGATGCCCCGGAGGGCACCGGAGGGAATCCGCTTGGATTACCAGCTGGCCTTGCGAACGCCGGGGATCTGGCCCTTGTAAGCCAGCTCGCGGAAGCAGATACGGCATACGCCGTAGTCACGCAGGTAAGCATGGGGTCTGCCGCAGATCTTGCAGCGGTTATAGCGGCGGGTGGAGAATTTGGCCTCGGCCTGCTGCTTCAGGATCATAGCTTTCTTTGCCATAGTTCAAATACCTCCATTAGTTATAGAAGGGGGCGCCGAGCTGAGTCAGCAGCTCCTTGGCCTCTTCATCGGTAGTAGCGGTGGTGCAGATGCAGATATCCATACCACGGATCTTGTCTACCTTATCGTACTCAATCTCAGGGAAGATGAGCTGTTCCTTCAGACCGAAGGCATAGTTGCCACGGCCGTCGAAGGAGTTGGGGTTGATGCCGCGGAAGTCACGGACACGGGGAAGAGCGACGCTGAACAGCTTGTCCAGGAACTCGTACATCTTCTCGCCCCGCAGGGTGACCTTCACGCCAACGGTTTCGCCCTCACGGACCTTGAAGTTCGCAACGGACTTGCGGGCCTTGGTGGTGATGGGCTTCTGGCCGGTGATGGTGGCGATATCCTTGCAGATAGCCTCGATCTCCTTAGCGTTGTTCTTGCTTTCGCCGCAGCCGACATTGACAATAACCTTGTCCAGCTTGGGGATCTGCATAACGCTCTTGTAGCCAAACTTCTTCATGAGAGCGGGAGCAATCTCTTCGGTGTACTGAACCTTCATTCTGGGAATATACTTATCAGCCATTTTCTCGCTCCTCCCTCTTAGATTTCGGCGCCGCACTTGGCGCAAACGCGGGTCTTCTTCTCGCCGTCGATCTTGGCATGGGTGCGAACGCCCTTGCCGCACTTGCTGCAGTACAGAGCGACCTTGCAGGCACGGATGGGAGTCTCACGCTTCACGATGCCACCGGTCTCGCCCTGCTTACGGGGCTTGGTGTGGCAGGTAGCGATGTTAACGCCTTCGACAACGACCATGTCCTCCTTGGGCAGGACAACCTGTACCTTACCCTTGGTGCCCTTGTACTTACCGGACAGGACAATAACGGTATCATTCTTCTTAATGTTCATCTAGCATGTCCCCCTTAAATGACTTCGGGTGCCAGGGAGAGGATCTTCATGTAGTCCTTCTCACGCAGCTCTCTGGCAACGGGCCCAAAGATACGGGTGCCCTTGGGGTTCTTGTCTTCCTTGATGATAACGGCAGCGTTCTCATCAAAGCGGACGTAGGTGCCGTCAGCACGGCGAACGCCTCTCTTGGTGCGGACGATAACGGCCTTGACCACTTCGCCCTTCTTCACAGTGCCGCCGGGGGTAGCCTTACGGACGGAAGCAACGATGACATCGCCAATGTTGCCAAACTTCCGCTTGGAGCCGCCCAGAACCCGGATGCAGTGGATTTCCTTGGCGCCGGTATTGTCGGCAACCTTCAGGTAACTTTCCTGCTGAATCATAGTTGTCCGACCTCCTTACTTAGCCTTTTCAATGATTCTGACCAGTCTCCATCTCTTGTCCTTAGACAGGGGACGGGTCTCCATAACCTCAACGGTATCGCCGATGCCGCACTCGTTGTTCTCGTCGTGGGCCTTCAGCTTATAAGTCCGCTTCAGGATCTTCTTGTACAGAGGATGCTGTACGCTGTCCTCGATAGCAACCACAATGGTCTTGTCCATCTTGTCGGAAACGACCTGACCAATTCTGGTTTTACGGAAAGCTCTTGTATTTTCACTCATTGTCGCTTACCTCCTCAGACCTTGGTCTCTTTCTCACGAATAATAGTTTTGATGCGGGCAATGTCCTTCTTAACAACGGCAATCTTGATGGGATTGTCCAGCTGGTTGGTGGCATGCTGCATACGCAGGAAGAACAGATCCTTCTTCAGGTCTGCCAGCTTGGCCTGCAGGTCCTCTACGGACAGCTTACGGATTTCAGTTGCCTTCATCATCATTCACCACCAATCTCAGTATCCAGGTCTTCCTTCTTGATGATGCGAGTCTTGATGGGCAGCTTGTGCTGAGCCAGACGAAGAGCCTCACGGGCGATTTCTTCGCTGACGCCACCGATCTCGAACATCACCTTCTGGTTCTTGACAACGGCGACCCAAGTCTCGGGTGCGCCCTTACCGGAACCCATACGAACGCCCAGTGCCTTCTTAGTAATGGGCTTATCAGGGAAAATCTTGATCCAGACCTTACCGCCACGCTTGGTATAACGGGTCATGGCGATACGAGCGGCCTCGATCTGATTGCCGGTGATCCAGCCGGGCTCTACAGCCTGGATGCCGTACTCACCGTAAGCAACCTTATTACCGCGGGAGGCAGTACCGGTCATACGACCACGCTGCACCTTACGGTATTTAACTCTCTTGGGCATCAGCATTAGCGGTTCCCTCCTTCCCGACGATTGTAGTTGCGCTCGCCGCCTTCACGACGCTCGCCACCTTCTCTGCGGAAGCCACGGCCGCCTTCACGACGGTCGCCACGACGGTCACCCCGGCGATCCCGGCGAGCGGGAGCGGGCTCGGGAGCGGCAGCGCGCAGAGTGGAGTTCAGGACCTCACCCTTGTAGATCCAAACCTTAACACCGATGCGGCCATAAGTGGTGGCAGCCTCAGCGAAGCCGTACTCGATGTCGGCACGGATGGTCTGCAGGGGAATGGTGCCCTCATGATAGGACTCGGAGCGGGCGATTTCGGCACCGCCCAGACGGCCGGCACAGGTGACCTTGATGCCCTTGGCACCCAGGCGAGTGGCCTGCTGCATGGCCTTCTTCATTGCACGGCGGAAGGAGATACGCTTCTCCAGCTGCTGTGCGATGTTCTCAGCGACCAGCTGAGCGTTCAGATCGGGAGAGCGAACCTCGATGATGTTCAGGTTCACGGACTTGCCCAGACGGGTCTCCAGATCCTTGCGGAGATTCTCGATCTCAGCACCGGCCTTGCCGATAACGACACCGGGGCGAGAGCAGTGGATGTTGATTTTGACCTTTGCGTTGTTCCGCTCGATCTCGATCTTAGCGACACCGGCGGAGAACAGCTTGCCCTTCAGGTACTTACGGACGTTGTAGTCCTCGACGATCAGATCGCCTACCTTATCGGCACGGGCGTACCAGCGGGAATCCCAATCCTTGATAACGCCAACGCGCAGTCCATGGGGATTAACTTTCTGTCCCATAGCTACCTCCTGATTAAGCCTTCTCGCTCACACCGATGGTGATGTGAGTGGTTCTCTTGAGAATCCGATTGAAACCGTGACGGGATGCCATTCTGCCGCGCTTCAGGGTGGGGCCGGGGTTGGCGACCACAGTGGAGACGTAGAGGTTATCCACATTCATGCCGAAGTTATGCTCAGCGTTGGCCACAGCACTCTTCAGGAGCTTCATCATGGGCTCGCAGGCAGCCTTAGGAGTCTGCATCATATAACCCATAGCGGTCTTAACATCCTTGCCGCGGATCATGTCGCAAACCAGCTTCACTTTCCGGGGCGACATACGGATGAACTTTACATGTGCTAATGCTTCCATTCCAATGCTCCTCCTTACTTAGAGTTGGTGGTCTTGCTGCCAGAGTGGCCCCGGAAGGTTCTGGTGGGAACGAACTCGCCCAGCTTGTGACCGACCATGTCCTCAGTGACATAGACAGGAACGTGCTTGCGGCCGTCATGGACAGCGATGGTGTGACCTACGAAGGAGGGGAAAATGGTGGAGGCTCTGGACCAGGTCTTCAGGACCTTCTTATCGCCAGCCTTGTTCAGCTCTTCAACGCGCTTGTTCAGCTCGGGAGCAATAAAGGGGCCTTTCTTGATACTTCTGCTCATTTCATTTCCTCCTTACTTGGCATTTCTGCGCTTGACGATGAACTTGTCGGTGCGGTTCTTCGTCTTGCGAGTCTTATAACCCAGTGCAGGCTTGCCCCAGGGAGTAACAGGGCCGGGCCGGCCAACAGGGCTGCGGCCCTCGCCACCGCCGTGGGGGTGGTCGTTGGGGTTCATAACAGAGCCGCGGACGGTGGGACGGATACCCATGTGGCGGGTACGGCCGGCCTTACCGATGTGAACGTTCTCGTGATCCACATTGCCAACCTGACCGATGCAGGCGGTGCAGTTCATACGAACATAACGAACTTCGCCGGAGGGCAGACGAACCTGAGCCAGCTCGCCATCCTTAGCCATGAGCTGAGCAGCGGTACCGGCAGAGCGGACCAACTGAGCGCCGCGGCCGGGGTTCAGTTCTACATTGTGGATAACAGTACCAACGGGAATGTTGGCGATGGGCAGGCAGTTGCCGGGCTTGATGTCGGCAGAGGCGGAGGAGATAACCTTATCTCCGGCCTTCAGGCCGTTGGGAGCCAGGATGTAGCGGAGCTCGCCATCCTCGTACTTCACCAGGGCGATGAATGCGCTGCGGTTGGGGTCGTACTCCAAACGGAGGACCTCGGCGAACATATCCATCTTGTCCCGCTTGAAGTCGATGACACGATACTTACGCTTGTTGCCGCCGCCGTGATGGCGAACGGTGATTCTGCCGTAGCTGTTGCGACCGGAGTGCTTCTTCAGGGTCTCAACCAGGCTACGCTCAGGTCTTGCATGCTTATCCACACCGTCGAAAGCAGAAACAGTCATGCCTCTGCGCGCGGGGGTATAAGGCTTAAATGTTTTAATAGCCATTTTGCGTTACGCTCCTTTTTGAGATTTGGATTAGACCATACCCTCGAAGAACTCGATGGTCTTGGAATCGGCGGTAAGCTGAACGATAGCCTTCTTGTAGGCTGCGCGGCGGCCCATGGGGTAGGAACCGGTGCGCTTCTGCTTGCCCTGCATTCTGATGGTGTTGACCTTTTCGACCTTAACGCCGAAGATCTCTTCCACAGCATTCTTGATCTCAATCTTGTTGGCGTCCACAGCGACCATGAAGACATACTTCTTGTCGGCAACAGCCTCCATAGACCGTTCGGTAACGACAGGGCGTCTGATGATATCGTAAGCGTTCTTCATTATGCGAACACCTCCTCGATCTTAGCCAGAGCGGCCTTATCCAGAACCAGCTTCTTGGCGTTCAGGATGTCGTAAACATTGATGACATTGGCGAAAGCCACGGTGCAGCCGGGGACGTTGCGGCCGGAGAGAACAACATTGCGGTTGGGCTCGGCGGTAACGACCATGGGCTTGCTCTCGGCGCCAACGGCAGTCAGGAACTTGACGAACTCCTTGGTCTTGGGCTCAGCCATCTCGATAGCGTCGATGACTACGATAGCCTCAGCAGCAGCCTTAGCGCTCAGAACGGACTTCAGGGCCAGGCGCTTGACCTTCTTGTTCAGGGTGTAGCTGTAATCACGGGGCTTGGGAGCGAAAACGATACCACCGTGAGTCCACTGGGGAGCGCGGGTGCTGCCCTGACGGGCGCGGCCGGTGCCCTTCTGTCTCCAGGGCTTCTTGCCGCCGCCGGAAACTTCGGCGCGGGTCAGAGCGGACTGAGTGCCCTGACGGCAGTTGGCCAGGTGATTCTTGACCACATCATGGACAACAGACTCATTGGGCTCAATGCCGAACACGGAAGCGGAGAGCTCGATCTCGCCGACCTGCTTGCCGGACATATCGTAAACAAAAGTCTTAAGCATGTTTTATACTCTCCTTTCCTTAGCCTCTGGCGGAAGCCTTCTGGGGGTTTCTGCCGGATGCCTTCTGCGGGTTCTTGCTGATGCCAGTCTCAACGTTCTTAACTCTGTTGTTCTTCACGGTGGACTTGACATAGACGATGCCGCCCTTGGGGCCGGGGATGGCGCCGCGGATGACGATCATGTTCAGTTCTGCGTCGACCTTCACAACATCCAGGTTCTGGATGGTGACCTGCTCAACGCCCCACTGACCGGCGCCGATCTTACCCTTGAAGATACGGGAGGGGTCAGAGGTGGAACCCATGGAACCAGCGTGACGATGGACGGGGCCACCACCGTGGGTCATGGGGGTGCGGCCGGCGTTCCAGCGCTTGATAACACCGGTGTAGCCGTGACCCTTGGAGGTACCAACTACATCGACCTTATCGCCGGCAGCGAAGGTGTCAGCCTTCACGACGTCACCGACGGTCATGTCGGCAGCGGCATCCAGCTTAAACTCTTTCAGGTGCTTCTTGCTGACGCCAGCCTTCTTCAGATGGCCAGCCTCAGGCTTGGACAGCTTGGACTCCTTGACATCCTCAAAGCCCAGCTGGACGGCGACGTAGCCGTCGGTTTCGGTGGTCTTCTTCTGAGTGACGGTGCAGGGGCCGGCCTCGATAACGGTTACCGGAATCACCTTGCCGCTCTCATCGAAGATCTGGGTCATACCCACTTTTTTGCCGATGATTGCTTTCTGCATGATTTTTTACTCCTTCTTTAGGTTATTGGTTGGCAGCAGACATTGGGTTCTGTTGTCAACATGACCCGTCCGTCCTGGTGACAGACTGTGGCGGGTAAGCTGTGCCCCGGCAGAGGCTTACAGCTTTATCTCAATCTCAACACCAGCGGGAAGATCCAGAGTCATGAGAGCCTCAACGGTCTTCTGGTTGGGGTTGAGAATATCGATCAAACGCTTGTGGGTTCTGCGCTCGAACTGCTCACGGGAATCCTTGTACTTATGGACAGCACGCAGGATGGTCACGACCTCTTTCTTGGTGGGCAGAGGGATGGGACCGGAGACAGTTGCGCCGTTGCGCTTTGCGGTTTCTACGATCTTTGCCGCGCTGGCATCGATCAGCTGGTGATCATAGGCCTTCAGCCGAATTCTGATCATTTGGTTTGCCATGTTGATGTTTCCTCCTTGAAAATCGTACTCAGTTTCGTTTGTCTGGGTACGGTCGAACTGTTTGTCCGCGCCGCCGTGCGTATCATTCAATGACCATGAAAAATGGCCGACGCAAGCCGACCTTCTCCCTTGGGCGAAGCGATATACGCTAACGCAGATGGGACAGTTCAGCCGCCCGATGACCGGACATACTCCGCAGAAGTTACCGGATTTTCACCGCAATCTCCTGCTTCATCGCAGTGCGCGCATAATTTCCCTACACGCGCTCCATTATGATACCACTGCCCCCACCATTTGTCAAGCATTTTTTTAGAAGAAATCACAAAAAATTACAGTAATTTTCGTCACTTTCGCAGAAGTTGAAATAGGTTGTCTTTTCTGCTATTTTCCGGCATTTTCGCCCATTGTTCGCCATCACGGAACAAAAGCGGCACCCCTGCCCTTTCGGTGAGGTGCCGCCTATGCCCTATACTATATAATATATATATGTGATGCGCTTAGATCCTGGCAACCCCGGTCTTTCTTGCCGCCTCTGCCACAGCCCGGGCAACCGCAGGACCTACTCTGGGGTCAAAAGCCTTGGGGATGATGTAATCCTCTCCCAATTCCTCCGGGGAGATCAGCTCAGACAGTGCCTTTGCCGCTGCCATTTTCATTTCCTCGTTAATATCGGTCGCTCTTACATCGAAAGTGCCACGGAAAATGCCGGGAAATGCCAAAACATTGTTGATCTGGTTTGGATAGTCGCTTCTTCCGGTACAAACCACTCTTGCCCCGCCCGCCTTTGCTTCCTCCGGGAAAATTTCCGGGGTAGGATTGGCGCAGGCGAAGATAATGGCATCCTTGTTCATAGTCGCAACCATTTCCCTTGTAACCATGCCCGGGGCAGAAACGCCGATAAACACATCGGCTCCTACCAGCATATCTCCAAGGCTACCCTGCCGCTTTTCCAGATTGGTCTGCTGTGCCATTTCTTCCTTGATCCAATTAAGGCATTCTCTGCCTTGGTAAATTGCACCTTTGCGGTCACACATGGTAATATGCCGGAAGCCAGCCGACAGCAGCAGCTTCACAATGGCGATCGCCGCCGCGCCCGCTCCGGAGGTAACGATACGCACATCCTCTTTCTTCTTTCCCACTACCTTCAAAGCATTGGTAAGACCGGCCAGAGTAATAACGGCTGTGCCGTGCTGGTCATCGTGGAAAATGGGAATGTCGCACTTCTCCTTCAGCTTTCGTTCGATCTCGAAGCACCGGGGCGCGGAAATATCTTCCAGATTGATGCCGCCAAAGGAGCCGGAAATCAGGTACACCCCATTTACAAACTCATCCACATCCTTGGTTTTCAGACACAGGGGGAAGGCATCCACATCAGCAAAGGCCTTGAACAGGGCGCACTTACCCTCCATAACCGGCATACCTGCTTCCGGGCCGATGTCACCCAGGCCCAGAACCGCAGAGCCATCGGTAATGACTGCGCACAGGTTATGCCGCCGGGTCAGGTCGTAGGACTTATTTACATCCTTTTGGATTTCCAGACAAGGCTGGGCAACACCGGGGGTATAGGCCAAAGAAAGTTCCTCCTTGGTTCCCACGGGCACGGTTGCCACCACTTCGATCTTGCCCTTCCACTGCCCATGCAGCCGCAGGGACTCCTTTGCATAATCCATAAGGCACACTCCTTATTATATATAATAGTATAATCCAGTCAGAGTCAGAGGCGTTCTTCTTCCCTTTTGCCTCCGGGGGCGATCTGTCCCCAAAAGAATCATATCACAAAGACTGTACTTTTTCAATGGGGTCTCCCAGAGAAAGGGAAGTAAGTGCAAAGATGCCACGCAGGCAGGAGATTACCCCTTGGTTGTGTAAACTCCTGCCCGAACTCTGATATTTCCTTGCGGATCGTTTGTTTATTCCCTTCCCCGAAAGCCTTGTTAGTATTTGGGTGCGTAAAGACCGTATTTAGAGAACATGGACAAAATTTCCACCCTCTGCTCGTCTGAAATAGAAAGGTATTTACCGCTGGCGCTATCATAAAAATGGGGGCATCCGTCCTCAGCCAGCCACAAATTTCTCCCGTTGACGGAAATCCCAAAGTCATCGGAAAATCCGCAGGAATATTCTTCAAAATACAGATTTCTATTGTTAAGCATTTCCTTTAGATGATCCGCATCGCCTTCTGATACTGTGGCCGTTTCGGTCACCCCATCCAGGGTGGAGAAAAGCACAACATCATTCCACTGCTGTATTTTCAGCCGACCAAAGAGATTGCTGTCAGAAAAACACCCTGTGAAACCGGCGCAAATACACGCAGCCACAAGCAAACACGCAGCAAGGCGTATCAAATTCTTTTTCACGGAAATCCTCCTTTCATCGCAGATTCACACTTCCTAAAGTATCGCCATTTCGCCAACGATACAATTTTATTGTAATGCACATGTTTCATTTTGTCAATTAGAGTTCTAACGAATATCATTGAAAAAACCGACAAGTCGAAACTTGTCGGTTTTTTCTGCAAAAAAGCGACTAAAAGTAGTGTAAACAGGGGTAAAAACGACCAAAAGTAGTATGCATTATCTATTCGACAAATTGGAATTGGTTTATCAGTTAAGCAAGCTGGAATTTACAGAGCCTTTCCACCAGACACTTTGATTACCTGTCCCGTAATCATTCTTGCCTGTGCACTTGCCAAGAACAAAATCGTTTCGGCAATGTCTTCTGGTTGAATCAGTTTTCCCATAGGGATTAACGGAACAACCACTTTTTCAAAGTCCTCATCAATCCATCCTGTTTGCGTCGGGCCAGGTGCAACACAATTCACAGTAATTCCATACTGTGCTACCTCAAGCGCAATA
>JAZQXK010000102.1:0-32434 GCA_045632785.1 Faecousia sp. | reverse complement strand
GAATCTATTGTGTGTCTCACCCGATAGATTGTATTGCCCTACAGGTATGAGAAAGCAACTCAAATTAGCTTGCCTGCATCCCCCAGAAGATCATCCAGAGATAGTTCCAATACCCGGGACAGGTACACCAGCTCAATATCTGTTACAAAACGCGCTCCGGATTCTATGCGCTGTATGGCATTTTTGTCTACATCCAGCCCTGCAAGCTGGAGTGCATCTGCAAGTTGCCTCTGAGAAAGCCCCATGTCTTTGCGGTGTTTTGCCACCGACGAGCCGCAGAGGTTGTTTTTTCCATCCATCGCCTTATTTGTAAACATTATAAACACTCCTTATCGACATTTAGTGCTTGTCAATAAGAAAAGTATATGTTAAAATTACAGCGGCATTGACACTCACTGAATGTCAGTCAAAAATAGTTTGGAGTGTTATTATGATAAGGGATATCACGGGAACAATACTGATTCCTGGAAACGCCGGAAGGAGTTGCCCAGGCAACGGAGAAAATGCTGGTATAGAGTGCTGTTGTGATGAGTGCGATTATCTGTTGTGTTGTTTGGATGATCACAATGAGGATCTTTACCTAACTTGCCGTGACGAAGATCGTCCCCACCAAGAAGCATTTGGTGGAAAAGCCGTCACCCGGTATCAGTGCCTTGGCACAAAATAACAGAATCAAAACGAAAAGATGCTGTCTTCAACCATGGCAACAGCCACAGGAGGACAGCATCTTTTATTATATTGTTATAAGGTGTTTTTACAGCTGCAACAGTTGGGTAGCCACAGCGAAATAGACCAAAAGGCTCAAAGCATCCACAATGGTGGTAATAAAGGGGCTTGCCATGACAGCCGGGTCGAAGCCCAGCTTCTTGGCTGCCATGGGGAGAATACAGCCCACCGCCTTGGCAATCAGCACCGTAACCGCCATGGTCACGCAAACGACCAGGGCAACCATAACGGAAATATCCGTATTGCCCAGAAGCAGCCGGTCAATGAGCATGATCTTGGCAAAGCAGGCCGCACCCAGGGCAATGCCGCAGCACACAGCGGTGCGGGTTTCCTTCCAGACGACCCGGGGCAGATCCCGCAGCTCCAGTTCGTGCAGAGACAGGGCACGAATGACTGTAACCGAGGACTGAGAGCCGGAGTTGCCGCCTGTGCCCATAATCATGGGAATAAAGGCAGTAAGGGCAACTTGCGCCGCCAAAGCCGTTTCAAAGCCTGTAATAATCATGCCGGTGAAGGTAGAAGATACCATGAGCAGCAGCAGCCAGGGAATTCTCTGCTTAAACAGATCCCACACGGAAGCCCGGGTGTATTCCTTTTCCGAGGGGGTCATACCACCCATGATCTCCATATCCTCGGTGGCCTCTTCTTCCATAACGTCCATAGCGTCGTCGAAGGTGACGATACCTACCAGACGATTCTCGTTGTCCACAACAGGCATAGCCAAAAAGTCATATTTGGCAAACTGCCGGGCAACCTCTTCCTGGTCGGTCAGGGTTCCAACAGAAATAATGTTGGTGACCATAATATCCTGAATAGGGGTATCATCATCGGGAGCAAGAAGCAGATCCTTTACGGATACCATACCCAAAAGGGTGCGGTTCTTGGTGACATAGCAGGTATAGATGGTTTCCTTGTCTACGCCGGTGCGACGAATCCGCAGAATACTCTCCCCTACGGTCATTTCCGGCCGCAGTCCTACATATTCCGTGGTCATCATGGAGCCTGCGGAGTTCTCGGGATAGCGCAAAAGCTCGTTGATGGTCTTGCGCACCTCCGGGTCAGCCTGCGCCAGAATACGGCGCACCACATTGGCAGGCATTTCTTCGATCAGGTCAACGGCATCGTCCACATACAGCTCGTCCACAACTTCCTTCAGCTCGCTGTCGGAAAAGCCCCGGATCAGCAGTTCCTGAGCCTCCGTAGCCATTTCCACGAAGGTTTCCGCAGCCAGTTCTTTGGGAAGCAGGCGGAACAGCAGAGGGATCCGATCCTGATCCAGATCGTCAAAAACTGCGGCAATATCGTTGGGGTTCATAGTGACTAAAATATCCCGAAGTGAGGGATATTTTTTCTCATTTAATAGGGATGTGATCATCTTTTGCAGGATCACAGCTTTGTTGTCCATGGGTGTTTCCTCCTTTTATTTCCATTTGAGAAGTAACACGCCGGAACGAAGGTTATCCACAGGCCATACCACGGCTAAGGTGGCACGATCCGGGCTTGCTTCGACCCGCCGCACCGGTATTACTGCCAGATTCCATGGTATGTCCCTCCTTATAAAGTCAATTTCAGGGCGAAATACAGGCTGCCTCTTTATAATTTGCCCACATTTCACCTTATATCATAGTATAAAAGAATTTCCTTTTTCTGTCAATAAACTACTTTGATTGATGCACCTTCGGTCATAAATTCATCAGCCTCTCCAAGATCTCCACATCTGCGGGACAGAAGTCATATTCCGGGATCTGGGCCGGGGTAATCCACTGAATGTCATTGTGTTCCAGCATCTTAGGCTTACCCTCCCGAATGGTAGCATGAAACAGGGTCAACCGCACGTGCAGATCGGGATATTCGTGGACAACCTGCATAAACACATCCCCCACAGACAGTTCGATGTCCAGCTCTTCCCGGCACTCCCGGATCAGGGCTTCTTCCATGCTCTCACCGGATTCTACCTTGCCCCCTACAAACTCCCAAAGAAGCCCCCTCGCCTTGTGAGCCGGTCTTTGGCAGATCATAAACCGGTCTTCCTCCCAAATCAAAGCCGCAACTACATCTGTTATCATCTTTCGCCCTTCCTTTTCTGAATTTTTCTTCATTATAGCAGGAATCCCACTCCACTGCAAGAGAAAACCCCCGGGAGCTTTCGCTCCCGGGGGAAGGTGCTATGGGGATATATCAGTCGTTATTTGCAGGAGGAACAATAGCCAGACCATTCAGGTCGATGCCGTCACCCAGAGTGTCAACAGGTGTTACATTTCCTGCCATGTCGAAGGAGTACAGCCGGTCAGCCGCATCAGTGACATAGAACAAGCTGCGATAGGTGTCATAGCTCATTTCAGTCTTGCCTGCTACCGTGTTCACATTCAGGCCATCCACCAGCACCTCGCGGTCGGACAGATACTTGTCAGCCATCTTAACCAGCTTCGTCCGGGAGGTGTAGTAATCGTTGCCGATGTAGTACACAGCACCATCAATGGCCTCTACACCCTGGAGGGTGCAGTAGTCGCTGTCCATGACATAGTTGGTGTACATATTCAACTGGCCGGGAGTCAGCTTGGTCACATCAAACTGGAAGATGTAGAAGCCGCCTACGGCATACAGCAGGTTATTGACCTCGTCGTACGCAATATCGCTGATCTCGCTCCAGGTGTTCAGCTCGCCCATGCTGGTGGACTGCCGGGTCACGAAGTCATAGCGGAACAGCTCGGAGAAAGCGCCAAGCTGCACAGTGTAGTACAGGCAGCCTGCGCCATAGTCCATGCCGGTGACTTTGCTGCCGCCGCTGAGGGTGGTTACCACCTGGGCGGTAGCACCGGGAAGCTCAGGGTTGAAGGAGACCAGCGCATCCTTCTGGGCAGAGATGGTGTAGGCAACGGACTGCGGTCCGCTGACATCCACTACGGTGAGCGCAAAGGCAAGCTGCACCTCAGGATTCTCCACGCTGGTGATGGTAATGGTGGTTGCGCCGGCCTTCACACCGGTTACCAGACCGTTTTCATCAACAGTGGCAACAGTCTCATCGGCAGAAGCGAAGGTAAGTGCCTTGTTCTCCGCATTGGAAGGGCGGGCGGCAGGTGTAAGCTGCATGGTAGCACCTACGGCAACGCGGCCGGAGGACTTATCCATAACAATGCCGTTGACCTTGCCCACAGGAATTTCCTCTGCCTCAGGGATAGCTGCCAGCAGACCCAGGTATACATCGCCCTGCTTCACTGCGGAGCCCTCACGGACGTACAGGCCGATGCCGCCCAGCTTGCTGACCGCAGGAGCGGAGCCGTCCTCAGCGAGCTGGATCATGTACATACCGGTAGCCTCGCTCCAGCCCTGGTCATCACTGGTGGCATTGAGGTACAGGCGGTTGGTGGTGAAGTCGTAGGTCATCTGGGCGTTGTACTGCATGATGCCATAGTAATTCGCTCCGGTGTAGACCCGGGCATCGGGAATTGCAGTTACCTTGGTGCAGGCTGCGGTTTCCTTGTTCACGGTGTAGAGAACTGCGTCCTCATACTGGCCGTAGACATTGTTTTCCCCATACTGGCTGACAGTACCGGCGGCATAGAGGGTGCCATTGGCATCGCAGGCCAGGGCGAAAACATAGGAATCCAGGGCAGCGATTTCGGTAACGGAGCCGTTGTCCATGTTGATGGTCACCAGCTTGCCGAACTCACCCTGATAGGGCCGGGGCAGTGTTACGCCGTACATAATACCGGTGGTGTAGTCAATGGCCATACCGGTGATCTGATATACGGATGTGTCCAGATTGACCTTGCCAAGGGTTACATAGTCAGAATGGTTGTCCGCAGAAATGCGATAGAACTCGCCCAGATCGTTATATGCGTAGTAGTAGCCATCGTAGTATGCGCCGGTACGCAGGGAGTAGATAGAGATCATGCTCTCGTTTACAGTAGCATGGCCCAGATCGTAGTCCTTCACAGAGATCCAGAAGTCATAGTAGCTGGTACCGTTCTCGTCGTAAGCCAGGAAGGCTTCCAGATTGCCGGCTGCTTCGTAAACAGTGACCTGGATGGAATCGGTGAAGGGGCCGCCGTCTTCAGGGTTCTTGTTGCTGATGGAGACGGTGACAGTGGCAGTACCCACACCGGTATAGGTGAGCTTGCCCAGGCGATCAACGGTGACAACATCAGGGTTAGAGGTTGTCCAGGTCTTAGCCTGTACGGTAGGACGGGCAGGGGTCGTCACAGCCTTGAGCTGCAAGGTGCCGCCTTCCAGACCAAAGATGCTCTCGCCATTGGTGATCTCAATGCCCTCCACAGGGATCTGCTTGGTTTCGGGTTCGTTTTCGGGAATGGTGAAGATTACGGTCTGCTCCACGCCCTGCTTGGTGGAAACATTGCCCAGCTTGACGATGGTGGACATCATTCTGCCAGACCAGAGATCCTGCTCCAGGCAAACCAGATACAAAGGAGACTGACCTGCATTCATACAGGGATTCCAATAAATGTTGCCGGTATTGTAGTCATATGCCATGGCGGCATAGAACCAGGTGTCAGTATTGATGTTGCCGATCTCGGTGGTATACAGGGTATCGGGGTCAACGGTGTACAGTCGACCAAACATACTGGATACGATGATGGTGCCGTCTGCGGTGACACACATAGCAGGAGTGATGGCAGGTCCGCCAATGTCGCCGGTGTAAGTGCCAATCAGGTCAAAGGCACCGGTATCCAGATCGATGATGCCCAGGCCGCCATGGGTGTAGTCCACTGCGTACATACGGCCGGTATTGTAATCGAAGCCCAGGTTGCCCAACTCAACGCCTACAGCAGCACCGATGCGCTCAGGCTCCCCAAAGACAGTCTCTGCAGGGGTTTCGCCCTGGGTAACCTGGCTGCGGTACAGCACAGATGCGCCGCCAACGGCGCCGGTGCCATCGTTCACGGCATCAACTACGACAGTGTAGACATAGCCGTTGTAGTATGCGCCGCCCTGCCACAGAGCCGGAGCGGTAACAGGCTCGCCGGTAGCTTCTCCGGTGGTGATCTCCTGCTGACCCAGATTCTCCAGCTTGCCGGGGGTCTTGTCGGAATAGGTGATCCAGGAGAAGCGGTTGTTGGTGTTGGCCCAGTCTTCTGCCACGAAGCCATAAATGCTGTCGTTGGAGCCGACTACGGTCACAGTGCAGGTGGCTTCCTTGGTCTCCCAGCCTGCGCCGATGAAGTTCCAGTTCTCGTCGTAGCGGTACTCGTTCCATACCTCTGCGGTGGCGGTGATGACGGTCTCGCCTTCGCCCAGAGCAGTCACAAGGCCGGTGGGGTTAACGGTTGCAACCGCCTCATCGGAGGAGGTCCAGGTGATCTTGGTGGGTTCGCAGTTCCAGGGCTCCCAGCTAACACGCAGGCGCTGGGTCTTGCCCTGTGCCATGGTCAGCTCATAGTCCTTCAGGTTGAAGCCGGTGGGCTTGACACCCATGGTGAACAGATCAGATTCGATTTCGTGAGGGATGAACAGACTGGTCTGTCCGCCGGGGCCGTAAGTGCCGACTTCGGTGCACTTGCCGGTCTCCAGATCTACAGTGTAGGTCATGCAGACATTAAGGTACTTGTTGCCAACGGGGGTCTGGCTGTGGGCGAACCAGTACATCTTGCCGGTGTTGTGGTCATAGCCCATGGACTGAATGACATTGGCACCGGAGTAGTTCTCCACATTCACAAAGTCGGTAGTGCCGATATATTCGGCAGTGCAGGTATTCTGATAGGTGTTCTCATCAAAAGCAACATTCAGCTTGTACAGCTTGGCGTTGGTGTCGATGCCGTAAAGCTGGCCTTCGGTGGTACAGCCCAGAGTCAGGATCTCAGCGCCATCCTGGGTGCCGGTAATGGGGGCAACCTCGTCCACAAAAATCTGACCGTTATACTTGGAGATCCAGATGCGGAACAGAGCATTGTGACCATCGTCCTTGCCGTTGTTGTCCTGGTCGCCTGCATACATCCAGCCTACGGCAAAGAGGGTGTCATCGCCGTTGGTGTCGTCATAGCGGTCCAGCAGGTCACTGCCTGTGCTGGAGTAGTCCAGGGCCATGTCATACAGAACCCAGACACCCTGGTCGCCCAGGCCACCGTTCTGGGTGACCAGTTCCTGTGCGCCCCAGTAGGTGCTGGAGGGGGTGATCAGGCAGAGGCTGCCGGTGGCGCTGTTCTGTGCAAAGAGGTAGCCGTTGATATATTCTGCAGAGAAGTAACGGTTGGTGGAGTCATAAGTCTCGTTGCGGACATCGGACAGGTCTTCCTTGTTGGCGCTGAACCAGCCGCCGTCAATGGCTGCGCTGTCGAAGGTTTCGCAGCCGTAGATTCTGCCGGTGTCCAGGGTTTCCATAACAGCAGAGCCGTCATATTCGCCCAGATCCAGAACAACCTCTACCTCGGCCTCGTTTACCGCATAGTCACCAACAATAATGGTAAACTCCGTGCCGAAGCCGGTGATGTCGTAGGTAGCGGTGTATTCCTCGCCGGGAACATTGTCCACGGCATACTTGCCCATGATGATGCCCTCAGGGCTTACGAAGATCACGGCGGCAATATAGCGGTTATCCACCATGGTCAGGGGGAGCAGAACCCGGCCGTTTTCGATCTTCACATCCTCCTGCAGGGTATAGGCATTGACGATCTCGGGCATCTGGTTATCCAGCGTGACCTGGAAGGAATAAGTGCCGTCCAGCTCATCGTCGCCGTCGTCCAGCCATGCCTCAGTCTTGTAGGTAACACTGGTGCCATCGGGCAGGGCGTTGCCTTCCGCATCCATGCCGTTCCAGACTTCTTCGTAGTCTGCCAGGAGGAACAGAGGAACGATCATGCCGTAGTTGGGGTTAAAGTGAGTCTTGCCCAGATATTCGCCATCCAACCGGAAGTATACCTCGCCGGTATCGTTATCGGTGACGGTAAAGAGCATCTTTCTGGCGTTACGGAGCAGACCGATGTCAAACTCGGCCAGAGGGTTGGAGTAGGAGAAAGCATTGTACTTGTCTCCGGATGCGCCGTTGCGGAGATAGGGGTTGTAGCCCAACTGGGTGTAGTAAGTAAACACAGAGGGGGCATACAGGCTGGGATTCTCCACATCGTCAAAGACAGGAGCATCGGACCAGTCGCCGTAGAAGCCCACGAAAGGCATAGACAGGTAGGTATCTCCGGTTTCCTCATAGGCATAGAGGAAGCCTTCTACATAGATGCCGTTGGGGAAGCTCTCGTTCATGTATGCCTTGTCAGCATCGCTGAGCTCAATGCGGGCCAACAGCTCCACAGCCTCACCGGGCTCGACGTTGATGGCGTCGATCTCCCGCTCGGTAGCCACAGTAGCCATAGCCAGCATATCGGCTTCCACTTCCAGCTCAGCACAGTAAGCGGTGATCATGTCTACATCAGCCTTGTCGGTAATGCCATCGCCGTTGACATCCACATAATCCAGATGCAGATTGTCAGCAGACAGTTTTTCTGCACCGTTGATGTGCCGGAGAAGGACTCTGGCATCAGCGGTGGTAATTTCGCCGTCGTCGTTGAAGTCATACTTCATGACTTCCGTCTCCTTGGTGGCATAGACCATGACCTTGGGTGCCAGTCTGGTGGCGGTGTTGGCGATATACTGACCGGCATAGAGAGTCTCGGTCAGAACGGAGAAATTGAAGGAGTAAGTCAGGGTGTCGGTGTCGGAAAGATTGGTAACCTGGAAGGGGAACTCATAGATACCGGTGCGCTCGTCATCGTCACCCAGCTCGGCCTTGGGTCTGCCCTCGGAAACAGTGGGGTTGGACAGATAAGCCTTGGAGGTGGTAGCCTTCACCAGATCGATGAGACCTGCGCCCTGGGCTCTGGGAGAGAACTCCACATCGCCGTTGAAGGCGGGGTTGGCGGTACTCATAGCCAGATTTGCAGCGATCTGACGAAGCTCAGCACCGGTAAAGTCATAGTTTTCCTTCAGATGCTGCAGCAGAACTGCCATAGCGCCTGCAACCTGAGGGGTAGCCATGGAGGTACCGCTCATGTAGCCGTAATTAGAGCCGCTGATGGAGGGGTCAACGGAGGAATAGATGTTGCCGCCTACACCGGCGATTTCCGGCTTCAGCTTCAGGTCGGGGGTAACGCCCCAGGAGGAGAAGGAGCTGACAACATTGGGCTGCTGCACCAGAATCAGGTCGCCCTCACAGACCGTGAGGCTGCCGGTTGCAAGCTCCACCAGGAACTGACCGTCGGCCTGGGAAATGGCAACGCAGGGGATGTTGCCTTCGCCGTCATTGATCTGCATATTCATCATGCCGGGGGCATTGTTATAGACCACACAGGCGATAGCGCCGGCAGCCTGAGCATTGGCCTGCTTCTCCGGGAAGGAGATGGTGCCACGGGAGACCAGAGCAACCTTGCCGGTCACATCCAAACCCTCGTAGGCCTCTGCCTCGCCCAGTCCGGGTACAGCAACGAACTCCAGGGTCTTTCCCAGGAAGTTGCTCAGGAACTTGGTAGCACCGGAAGCAGCAGTGTCGGTATAGCCGATCTGTCTGCCATTTACGGTGAAGTACAGATACTCGCCGCCGTTGTTGTCCATAGAGGCAACAGCCAGAGCGCCGGTGTAGGTACTGGGGGTACCCGCCAGACCGATGTCAGGGTTGCCGCTGTAGGCCATGTGCAGGCCGGTCAGGTTCATGTAAGCATTGTTGGTATCGTTGCCGGAGGCAATGAGAACCTCAATGTCTGCCTCCTTGAACAGATCCAGCACAGCGCTCATATCATCAGCAGAGGTGCTGAAGCCTGCGGCTGCGCCCAGAGACAGGTTCACGGTGTCCACGTCCAGACGCAGGGCGTCTTCCATGGCTGCCATAATGGTGCCCCAGTTGGCGCCGGTCTTGGTGAAGACCTGCATGACGACCACCTGTGCATCGGGAGCTGCGCCGATAGCCGTAGTGTCTTCGGTCTTGTTGGCGGCGGCAATACCGGCAACGTGGGTACCGTGGTCGCTGCCTGCCAGAACATGGGATACATCAAAATCCATGTTCACATAGTTAAACGCGAAGGGAACCTTGGTGCTCTGATAGGACAGGTTCATGAAGGTAGTCTGGGAGGCATTCAGAGTGTCCCAAATCTCCTCCACGCCTTCTCTGGTGAGGGAGCTTTCTGTAAGCTTGTCCTCAGGCAGAGGACGGAAGCTGGGATGATCCAGAACCAGACCGGTATCCAGAATGGCAATCTTCATGCCCTTGCCGGTATAACCGGTAGCGTTGAGTACATCAGCGCCGATCATGGTCTGGGAGTTGGAGGTCATGGGCTGTGCGGTTCCAACGTCGTTGCCCAGCTCTACAGGAAGGGAGAAGGTAGGAGCAACATAGACCTTCTCAACACCGGGAGTGTTCTGCAGCGCCTGCAGGTTGCCGTACCGGGTGGTCACGGAAACACCGGTGGTAGCAATGGTATAAGTAAAGCCGATCTCAAAGCCCTCCTCCGCACCGAAGCGGTAAGTCAGGCGACTTTTCAGGGTTTCCAGGGTTTCCCTCTGTCTTGCTTCATAATTGGTAACAGTAGCGGTGCCGTTGGCGATATCATCGGCGGTAAAGCCCATGGCCAGCAGGGGCTTTTCCTTCACGGTAACAATAAAGGTCACCATGTCATCTGCCTGGGGCTCCTTGGCAACGTCCAGAAGAGAGAAGCGGTTGGAAGCGTCGTTGACCAGCTTGGACTCCTGGGCTGTGCCCTGAGCGAAGCCGGAGGCTGCCTTCTCTTCTAAGGTATCTACAGGAAGCTTTACAGGGCCGCCCTCATAGGAGGCGGCAGGCTTACCGGTGGCGAAGCCGCTCTGGGAGGCGGTTGCTGCGGGAACGAGGGTCATAAGCAGCGCCAGCACCAGCAGCACAGACAGGATTCTCTTCTTCATAGCGTTCTACCTGCCTTTCTCAGTCCAGAATGGCAGTGGCAAACCGATGGATCACCACAGCCAACTGTGCCCGGAGGGTGTTGCCCTTGGGGCCCAGCTTTGTTTCACTCATACCCTTGATCAGACCCACTTCCACAGCCCAGGTCATGGACTCCACTGCAAAGGAGCCAACCTGATCGGCGTCGGTGTAGGCGGACAGGTCGCCCTTAGCCTCAACGGTCACGCCGCAGAATTCCGCAAACCGGGCAAAGAAGACCACCATCTGCTCACGGGTCACTTCCAGCTTAGGACCGAAGACGGTTTCCGTCATGCCCTTGGCAATGCCGACTTCTGCTGCCCATGCCACGGCATCATAATAATAGTCGTCCTCGTCCACATCCGCAAAGGGTTCGGCTGCAGTTGCCTGGGGCTCGCCTGCCATGCGGTGCAGAACCACAACCACCATGGCCCGGTTCACAGGAACCTTGGGGCCGAACTGGGTCTCGTTCATGCCGATCATGTAGCCCTTGTTTAGGACATAATCGATACCTTCGTGGTAGTACTTGTCGGGATCCAGATCTACAAACCGGGCAGAAGGACATTCCGCCACAGCTTTGACTTCTGCTTCCAGAGAATAATCGTCTGCATCTGTGATGTAGCTGTTCTCCACATCAAGGCTGACTGTGGTCTCACCTTCACCCTTGGCAGCAAAGTGCAGGGTCAGAACGGTTCCCTCTGCCGCTGCTTCCACACCGGCAAAAGCAATGACTACAGCGCCTTCCCTGGCAGGATTGGCCTGCAGGCTCAGGTCTGCGTTTTCAGGCCATGCAGCACCTGCTTGCACATCCATAAAGGTGAGCATTTCTGCATCGTAGCTGACGGTAAGCTTTCCGTCTGCCACTGCGTCCTTCGTTGTTGCATCGATTGCAACTACAACCTCACCGGCAGCAGCTTCATGCTTTGCTGTCATGGTGAGGAGGGACTTTTCGGCTGCGGCAAAGCCGGGCACGGACAATGCAAAGAGCATTGCCAGAGCCAGTGCCACAGACAGTAGCCGTCTGATTTTGTTGCTCATGGTTATTGTTCCTCCTTACTAGTAGTGGGGGTATCCTGCATACTTAGCAGTCGTTTCTGCAAAAACTGCATAATTTGCAGGGTGCCCTGTACAAAAATGAGCAGGTAAATCGCTGTTTGGTTTTTGTCCCAAGTATTGCTGTTTTCCTGCCAAATTTGCACGCTTTTCTATTCTTCCTGCATATTTCGCAGGATTCACCTACAGAATAACATACCAAAAAGAAAAACGCAAGTGCTTTTTGGTAAATTTTTCATCCCTTTTTACACCCAAGGCAGTCGGTTTGCGGCCTGTCTCTAGTTCCCGGCCACATAGTCCAGGACCCAGCGGAAGATCCGCTCCATATTGTCCAATCTTGTAATGTAGTTGACCCGCTCGCCGTCACCTCTGGTCTCCAAATAGCCCAGTTTATACAGGCCGTAGAGGTTTCTGGAAACTGTGCCGGAGTTAAGCTGCATGGCCGTCGCCAGCTTTGCCGCAGAGCAGGGCTCCCGGGCACAGCGGCGCAGGATCTCCAGCTTATCCTTTCCCGACAAGGCCCGCAGGGTGGTGCAGAGGGATTCCTCATCGGGACGAACCCGACGGTCTACAGCCAAATCCAGACTGATGCCCATGCCGATATAAGCAATACGCACCTTCTTGGGACCGGAAACCACCCATTCCGACCAGACACCGAAGGCATTAAAATTCCAAATTCCCAACCATATCTCATGGGGCAGGTTTTCCTCCGGAAATAGGAAGCTGGAATCGAACATCTGGTTCTGGAACTCGTCTACGGTATGGATCCGGAAATACGCACTCCAAGTTTCCAGCAGCTCCTCGTTCATCTCCACCAGGGTTTCCATGGACTGTTCCAGCAGCCGTGCCACCGGGCGAATCAGCTCCGTCAGCTCTCTGACGAAATCCCCGAAGTCAGTCAGAACTCTGAGAATTTCCCATTTGCTTTCCACGCTGCAGGGAAGCCGCTGGATCTGGCTTGCCATGGAATCCGGCTTGCCCGACCCGTCCCAAGGCTCTAAGACCAGTCCCATAGGGCTCATGTCGTTGATCTTGATGCCGATTGCCTGCATAGCTTCATAGTCTTCCGTAAGCTGCCGGGCGAAGCTGTCCACATCGGTGCATTGAATGGGAACGGATACCAGCATGACCTGAGCCAGACAGCAGCCGGTCTTTCGATCTGTTCCCGGAAGCCGCTCAAAGAAGAATCGGAGCCTTTCATTTTCCGGGTCAAGCCCCTCGGTCACCTTAGCGGCAATGCGGCTCAGCTCCCGGATGCGCTTTTGAAGCATATCGTTTTGAGGGCCGATCTGTAAGCCATAGGTCTGGACAATGCGGTTGTAGGCCTCGTCGTAGGAAACGTGGTTTACAAAGTTGTACAACAGGTATACTGCCTCTGCATAATAGCAGGGGTTGCGGAACGCTTTCATTACGCACCATCTACCTTTCTCTCTTTAGGATGATATTATCATAAGCCATGAAGCAGAGGCTTGTCAATATTAGGAATCATTCCTAAATTATTTCCGTAAATTTGCACAAAGATAGGGCTTTCCTTTTGTTCCAGATGCAAAAGAAGCTGCCCCCGGCTTTGGCAAACGCCGGAGGCAGCAGAGAATATCAGGAAAACTTCGGAGGCTCTACAGGCTTCCCCGCAAAGGCATTGGGGCCGGGGTCAGACAGGGAGAAATACATCTTAGCCGCCTTGGTCGTGCCGAAATCCCGGTTAGAGCCGGAGTTCTGCACCGCATTGAACGCATCCCGGAACATCTGGTTGTGTGCTTCCTCCCGGTTCAGCAGGAAATCAATCGTTTCCCGCACCTTTTTATCCTGGATCTGCCGGTACAGATATTCATAGACCACCTTGGCCCGCTGCTCGGAAGCAATGTTGCTTAAAAGATCAGCACACAGATCCCCGGTGACCGTCACATAGTCAGCCGTCCAGGAATACCCGGATGCGTTAATAAGCCCCGGATTTAAGCCCAGAAGCACATGGCTCTGAATCTCCCCGCAAGGTACCCGCTGTGCATCCACATCGTGACCGTTTAGGAGGTTAATAGTCTGGGCAACCATTTCCATATGACCCAATTCCTCTGCGGCAATGTCCAGAAACAAGTCCTTGATTTTGAGGTCTTTGATGCGGAAGCTCTGGGACATATACTGCATCGCTGCTTTCAGCTCCCCATTGCCGCCGCCCAACTGCTCCTGCAGCAGCGCCGCATACTGGGGATTGGGGCGCTCCACCGCCACCGGATGAAATAACTGCTTTTCGTGCTTAAACACCTACATCACTCCTTTTCCGTGATACGCCTATTCTTCCAATTTCTTCCGGAAAATATACAGCCTGCCCCAAAAGGATTTTCCCGGCAGGCGCTTTCCTCCCGCTTTTCTTTGTGATATAATGAAAAAATGAAAACAGCAAGGAGAGTGCCCCATGAAAAGAGAATTTTCTGACTTTACCGGCTATGAAGGCCGCCAGCTCCCCGCTGCCCTTTGGCTGCCCCAGGGGGAAGTGACGGCAGTCTTGCAGATCGCCCACGGCATGACGGAGCATATGGGAAGGTATGAGGCTCTGGCAAGCTTTCTGTGTTCTCAGGGCATTGCCGTGGCGGGCTTTGATCTGCGGGGTCACGGAAGGAATCCCGGCAGCCGGGACATAGCTTCCTTTGGTGCAGGGGGCTGGACAGCATCCATAGAGGATATGCGCCTGTTTTACGGGGAGCTGCGCCGGCAGTTCCCCAAAGCGCCTCACTATATGCTGGGCTTTTCCCTGGGCTCTTTCTTGCTCCGGGAATACCTGACCAAATACCCCAACGGGGGAGAACTGGCCGGCGCTATCATTATGGGCACCGGGCATCAGCCCGGTTGGCTGCTCTCTGTTATGAGAGGTCTGGTAAAGGGACAGATCAAAAAGGCCGGCTTCGACCAGACCACAGACCTGGTGCGGCGGCTTTCCTTCGATACTTACAACAAAAAATTCAGGCCCAACCGCACTACCGCCGATTGGCTCTGCGGAGATGGTGAGGAATTAGAAAAATATCTTGCAGACCCCCTGGTGCGAAAGGACATTTCTTCGGGCCTGTTTTGGGAGCTGCTGGGCTCTATGAAGCGCTCCGGCAAAACCTGCGGCTACGGAAAGCTCCCCATTCTCCTGCTTGCCGGACAGGATGACCCTGTGGGCAACGGTGGAAAGGGTGTGCAGACACTCTACAAGCGCATGAAGAAGGCCGGAATGGAAAATGTGACCATGAAGCTGTTCCCCGGCGCAAGACACGACCTGCTCCACGAAGAAACCTGTGGCGCAGAAGAAGCAAGAAGGATGATCGGGGATTGGATCAAAGTGGGGCTGTAAAAAACCGCAACAAAAAGCCCGGAGTTGGTTCAGGCCAGCTCCGGGTTGTGCTTTATTTGCTTTTTTGCAGCAGTTCCTTCCGCTTCTTTCTTCGGATGCGGTTAATGTGGCGCTCAAAATCCCCGTTGTTGATCAGCTCCGCAAGAACATACTGCATAAAAGTAGGAACCGTGCAGGAGTAAAAGCCCAGCCGCTTCTGAAAGGGCTCTACCAAATGCTTGGGAAGCACCATGTATCCGATTCGGATGGAGGGGGACACCGTCTTGGAAAAGGTGTTCATGTAGATAACCCGGTTGGTTTTGGATAGGGCAAACAATGTTTCCGTGGGCTTGGTAGCAACGGAGAATTCCGACTCAAAGTCATCTTCTATGATATATCGGCCGCCCTCCTCTGACCAGCGGATGTATTCGTGCCGCTTGGAGGCTGTGGCTGTAACGCCGCTGGGGTAGCTGCGGTATGGGGTGGTGTGCAGCACCTCTGCCCCGGTCTTTCTCAAAGCCTCGGAGTCAATGCCGGAGCTTGTAAGGGGGAGGGATTCATAAGTGATCTCCCCTGCCCCATAAACCTGCTCAATCTTCTGATAGGAGGGCGACTCTATGGCATAGACCCGGTTTCTGCCCAGCAGCTCTATGACCAGACCATAGAGATACTCCGATCCCGCACCGATGACGATCTGCTCTGCCTCCACCCGAATACCACGGCTTCGGGCCAGATAGTGCCGAAGGGCAGAGCGCAGGGCATCGCATCCGCAGTTAGGCGACCGCTCCAACAGCAGATTGCCATGTTCCGTCAGCACCTTCCGCATGATCTTACTGAGTACCGACAGAGGAAACTCCGGATAGTCCTGATCATCACGGCAAGAAGGATGCTCCGTGGGAAGCGCCGCAGAGGCCGCAAATCCGTCCGACTTCCGGAAGATCACCACAAAACCGCTGCGCTCTCTGGCCTCTACATAGCCCTCATCACAAAGAAGTTCATAGGCGTGCTCAACCGTAACGGCGCTGACACCGACTTCCTCTGCCAGACTGCGCTTGGAGGGGAGCTTTGTATTGTAAGGATAGATTTCTGCCACAATATCGTCCCGAATTTGCTGATAAAGCTGCAAATAAACGGGGCGTTTTTCTTTGTCTATAATGTATTTCATCTGGATATATTATATACTCCTTGTTTGGTGATTGTTCTATAACCAGATATACTATAAGCTATTTTCACCCATCTGTAAAGAGGAAAACTGGAAAGATGAGCCGGAAGCGTTTTGGTGGTTTCATAGATAGAGAATCGGGCAGGAAGCTGCGACATTGCCCCGCAGTCTCCTGCCCAATTTGGTTTATACAAATGCGTTACACATACCCACAAGCAGGGCAGCAGCCGCCAGGAGGCCAGAGTGTCCCGGCATATTCACATCCAGAATGTACAGATCAATTTCCGGACAGGCCTTTTCTGCTGCCTGTATACCGTCCTTCGCAGCCAGGACTTCATACCCTTCTGAGGAAAGCAGCAAACTGACAATTTCCCGAATTTCCTTATCATCGGCTGCAAGAAGAATATACTTTTTGCCGTCTTTCATGGTTGTACCGCCAAATGGTATGCCGCCTGGGGCTAAATCAAAACCCCATTGCAGTGGTCGATCTCATGCTGGATGATCCGGGCCGTCCAGCCGGTAAAGGTTTTGATCCTGGTCTGGAATTGCTCATTTTGCCACCGGACTTTGATGGTTTTATAGCGCTTGCAGGGACGAGGGCCGCCCAGCAGAGAAAGGCAGCCTTCCCGCGTATCATATGGGCCGGATGCCTTGACAATTTCCGGGTTAAACATGGTCATATAGGTGCCGTCGCAATCAAAAGCGATGATCCGCTTGCGCATACCGATCATATTGGCAGCCATACCCACGCAGGCCGCTTTGTTGGCCATCAGGGTGTCCAGTAAATCCCGGGCAACCTGTAAATCTATTACAACAGAGGGGTGCTTTGCCACCCCTCTGTTGTAATAGATTTACAGGTTGCCGAAATCAAATTTGCGCATAACTCTTGACACTACCATTAAGAGCGGTGCTGATCGATTTAATAACCAACCATGATGTGGATATGTTCTATGTAGGCAATCAGGGGCGGTTTGACGCGATTGTTCGTGGTGTTCTGCGAGAGCTGAAGAAGGAATGCCCCCAGATCAATTACGCCGTTGTACTGGCTTACATGCCTGGAAAACAAACGGAGTACGACGATTACTCCGATACCATGCTCCCGGAGGGGATCGAGTCTGTTCACCCACACTATGCCATCATTTGGCGTAACAACTGGATGCTTCGGCAGTCCGACTATGTTGTTGCCTATGTTACCCACTCTTGTTGAAGGTATGTTGCGGGGCTATAACATCATTGGTGTAGATATTAACCCGCTTGCTTATCTGGTCGCTAAGGTGAAGACAGAAATCTATTCCACAAAGCGCTTGAAGAGAAGCATTGATAATTTGCTGAGCAGAATTTCAAAGGATACAAAAGTTCAGGCACCGACAAAGTTCGAAAATATTGACAAGTGGTTCAAACCGGAAATTACTATTGAATTAGATATTATTAAGCAGGAAATCAGAAAAGAAGATTGCTTAAAAATAAGGCGTTTTTTCTGGGCTGTTTTTAGCGATACAGTACGTACTGTATCTAATGCACGTTCATGTACATATAAGCTGTATATGAAAACAGAGAAGGCAATTGATAACTATGACAAGAGTCCGATAGATGTTTTTTCTGAATATATCATTGCAGCATATGATGGTGTTGTTAGTTTTCAGAACAAGTTAGAAAAGGAAGGCCATTTATCTGATACAAGACGGGGTAAAAAGTATAAAGGAAGCATCGATATTCATTTAGCAAACACTATTGATGTTGCTTCACAAATCTGTGAAAAATACAACCCAGATTTAGTTATTACTTCGCCCCCCTATGGGGACAATGAAACTACGGTCACTTACGGACAGTATTCGGTCTTAGAACTTAGATGGATGGATCTGAATGACATAGGGAAAGGTATTGACCCCTCCGTTATTGATAGTCAATCTCGGATCGATAGAATTAGCATGGGTGGAACAATCGAAAAAAAACTATGTGCCCAACAAAAAACTAAAATCGCAGCAAAGTCGCCTACTCTTCACAATCAAATTGAGCAAATCGAAAGTGCAGATAAAAATAAAGTGTGGAAGGTAATTAGTTTTTATAATGATTTCGATGATTTTGCCAACACACTTAGTAAGCTTAAATCAAATGCTTATCTGATAATGACTGTGGGGAACAGAACGGTAGCTAAACAAAAAATCAAAATGAATGAGATTATGAAAGAGTTATTCGCATATTATGGTTTTGATTTTTCGTTTGAATTTACCCGACGCATTATTAGAAAGAGAATGTCGATCATTAATGCGCGCGATGCGGAATCAGGTACATTATTAGAATCAATGAACAAAGAGTATATCATCATTCTGAAAAAGAGGTGAGTAATTTGCAACAACAGTTTAATTTGTTTGATGCGAACTCTGATTATTACGAAATAGGTAATGAATCTATTGATGAGGCTAAACTGAATTTTAAAGTCCACGCATCAGTTATTTATAAGCTTGGAGAGTCCCTAATTGCGGACGAGGTAACCGCTCTTTCTGAGCTTATGAAAAATGCGTATGATGCTGATGCAAGTTATTGTAAGCTGGAAATTGATCCTGACTACGCTGAAGACAATGCCCATGGTCGAATCACAATCTCGGATAACGGATGCGGCATGGATCTTAAAACAATCGTTAGCGGATGGTTGACGATCTCTAATTCTCCTAAAAAGAAAATGAAGCGCAATAATGAAACCACCAAAAAGTATAAGCGTATTCCGTTAGGAGAAAAGGGACTTGGTAGACTATCTGTTCAGAAGTTGGGCCGAAAAGTAGAAATGGTTACTAAACAGGCTGGATCCAATACTGAGTACTCTATTACGATTCCGTGGAATAGTTTTCTTGAGAATACAACGATTGATCAGATTCATATTCCTTGCCAGAAGAAAACTGTGGAAAATACGAAATCCTATACAAAAATTATTATTACCGATCTGATTAATCCTAATTATTGGAAGAAAGAAGAGAATGTAAAAGGATTGCTCGGTATCGTTTAATGGTTTTGCTGTTAGTGCGTTAAAAAAATGAATGTCGTTTAATGTGTTAGTGTCGCTTCCGTAGTACGATAAGAATAATGGTAAGAAGTGTTCTCGATTCACTGATATTGCAAGTAGAAGAAGCTTTCTATTTTCTGTTTCACGGATGTTGGCTTCAAGCACCCGGTAGACATCTTTGTTTTTGAAGCGGTGCATTAAGAATTTTCGTGCTTGTGATGTGGAGGTTTTTTCAGATGTAGTATATTCTGATAAAAAAGTGCTTATTTGATAGTCTATGTTCTTGCCTTTTCTGCCTTGACTCATACTATACCTCCTAAGTAGATCGTTTTTTCGTATATTGAAATGTATTATAACACAAGTAGCAAGAAGATGCTAATAGATGAGTCAATGTGAATTGGATTAACATTCAAAACATCTTCGGTTGAAATGAATAGACCTAAATATTGGACTGATACTTTGATAATTTGGTATCACAGATCAATGGCATCGGATAGAGAAAGGCGTAGGTGGTCAAAATGGTTTGGCTTTACTTTTGATAGCGGTCAGTCTGTGCTAAAAAAACAAGCAGAAGTTATTTACATTTCGAAAAAGTTATGTTAACCTTAAAAGGCGAGAGCCTTGGTTACTGGAGAAAGGAAGGTAACATGGCAAAAGGTAAACGAATGAATGGCGAAGGTTCTCTTCGTCAAAGACCGGATGGGCGTTGGGAATACCGTGTGTCGGATGGCTACCGGGACGATGGTAAACTCAAAACCATCTCTTTCTATGGCAAAACACAGAGTGAGGTGAAGAAAAAGCTTGAAGAGTACCGGAAGAAGAAACTTTCCGGTATCGACATGAGCAAGAAGTACACATTCGCCCAATGGGCAGATATTTGGTACGATCAACATACTGAAGTCACAGCCACCACCAAGGAAGGCTACAAGTACACCCTGCGGCATCTGAAAAATGAGTTTGGCAAGATGCAGTTGGACGATATCAAGGCCATGCATGTGGAGCAGTTTCTCAAACGCCTTCGGGCAGAGGGAAAGGCTGACTCCGGTGTTGCCCAATGTCGCGGTATGCTGTTCCAGATCTTCAACAAGGCAGAGGCCAACGATTTGATTCACAAGAACCCGGTGCGCTTCGCTGAGAAGATGCGTTCTTCCAATCCAATGAAGCGGAAAGAGGCCTTCACCGGTGAGGAAGTGAAGCTGCTGATGGCAAAACTCCCGCAGGATAAAATCGGTTGGAGTATCCGTTTGATGATTGGTACAGGTATGAGAACTCAGGAACTATTAGGCTTGGAGCCACGGCATATCAGTGAAGATGGTTCTCTGATCACCATTGATCAGGCGTTGGTCCGTATCAAAGGCGGTGTGGCGATTGGTACACCGAAATCCAATGACAGCTATCGAGTCATCCCTGTGCCACCAAAGCTGCAGAGCTGCGCTGTTCGCTTAAGAGATACAGATAAGAAGTTCATCTGGGAGGCCGGTGTGAAAGATCAACCTTGCAACCCCTCTTACTTCTCCAAGCTGTACAAGCAGGCGATTTCTTCGGTCGAGGGTGTGCGTATGCTGACACCTCATAGCTGCCGGCACACCTATGTCAGCCAGATGCAGGGTATTGGTGTCGATATTGATACGATCCGCAGTATGGCCGGACATGTGGAAGCTGACATGACAAGACACTACCTGCATGTCCAGGATCCCATTCGAAAGGATGCTGTAACCAGATTCAGCGATACATTTGTGGACTTCGAAGAGGAAGAACAGTAAACTTCACCACACGCCAAATCCCGTCCTGTATCAACAGGTCCATGTGATATCGTTGTTATTTGGGTCAAGTTTGGGTCATTTTAGGGTCAAAAAGTTTCGCCCCTCGAAACTGAGGGGCGATAAAACAGAACTTTTTCCTGCCGAAAACAAAGAAAAAGTTCTAAAAACCGAAGTTTTCAGAACTTTTTGTGGTGGAGATAAGCGGGATCGAACCGCTGACCTCTTGAATGCCATTCAAGCGCTCTCCCAGCTGAGCTATACCCCCATATTCACTTTGCAGCAAGCTTCCCGCAAACTGCTCCCCTATAATACCACAAAATCAGGAATTGTCAAGCCCTTTTTTCGGATTTTTTGAATTTTCTTTGCCCACGCCATCTTCCGGGAAGCCCCCGGAAGATAGGGCAACGGTATCTCTCAGGTCTTTTTTACAAACCGCTCTTTGCATCGGGGGCAGGTGATGGAGATCTTTCCCTTCCCCTTAGGGACGCGAACCCGCTGCCTGCACTTAGGGCAGCGGAAGTAGCGGTTTTTTCTGTCCTTCAGCCGATCCAGGAATTGCAAATACCGACGGTTTTCCTGGTGTCTGCGATAAACATCCCTGGAAAGCGCACGGAAAATAATGTATCCCATAGGCAGATAGGCCAGCAAATTCAGCCAACCCAGCCCCAGCACTACGCCCAAGATCACCAGCGCCAGGTCGATATATAACAATGTCATGCTGAGTTGATCCACACCGTACCGTCCGGTCATGAACCGGGCAATCCCTTGCTTGATTTTTTGGAACATAACTGCCACCTCAAGTCCTGTATTCTCTTGGTATTATAGACTATATGCAGAAGAATGCAATAGGATTTTGTAATGTTCACGAAAAATTCAAAACCGTTTTCTGTCTATCGGCATAAATTTTCACTTCAAGCTCCGTACATTCTGCCCATATCTTTTTGGGGTCACTCATGATATAATAAGAGAAATTTCATTTAGGGAGGTAAATGATAAGGATGAAAAAACTGCTGAGTGGCGGCCGTATTGTCACAGGAAGCGGCCTGTATTTTGCCGATGTTTTAATGGAACAGGGAAAGATCGTTGCCGTAGGGCAAAACCTACCCACAGATGGCGCAGAAGTAACCGATGTCAGCGGTATGCTCCTACTGCCCGGTGCCATCGATGCTCACACCCACTTTGACCTGGATGTGTGCAACACCACCACTGCCGACGATTTCGCCGCCGGTTCTCAGGCAGCCATTGTTGGCGGCACTACCACCATCATTGACTTCGCCTGCCCCAACAAGGGAGAGACCCTGGCCCACGGCTTAAAGCTGTGGCATCAGAAGGCCGACGGCAAAACAGCCTGTGACTACGGCTTCCACATGACCGTAGATGACTGGAACGAAGGCATCCGGGAGGAACTGCCTCAAATGTTCCGGGAGGGCATCACCTCTTTTAAGATGTACATGACCTATCCTGCCATGCTGCTTCCCGACCGGGAACTGTTTGAAGCCTTGCAGCTTCTGGGTAAGCTGGGAGGCGTGGTGGGTGTCCACTGTGAAAACGCCGGTATGATTGATGCTTTGCAGGCCCAGGCCGCGGAAAAAGGAAAGCTCGCCCCCTCTGCCCATCCCGCCACCCGTCCGGACACTGCGGAAGCCGAGGCAGTCAGCCGTCTTTTGAAGCTGGCAAAGACAGCGGGGACACCTGTGGTCATCGTTCACCTCAGTTCTGCTGCCGCCATGGACGAGGTGCGGAAGGCAAGAGAGGCCGGACAGAAGGTTTGGGTAGAAACCTGCCCTCAGTACCTTCTCATGGACGAATCCCGGTATGACGAATGGGATTTCCGGGGGGCAAGATATGTCTGCGCCCCTCCCCTACGGAAGCCTGCCGACCGCAAGGCCCTTTGGAGAGCCTTGGGAAAGGACGAAGTGCAGACCGTTTCCACCGACCATTGCAGCTTTACCTTGCAACAGAAGGAAGCCGGACGGGAGGACTTCCGCATGATTCCCGGAGGAATGCCCGGAGTGGAGACCCGGCTGATCGCCCTGTACAGCGAGGGTGTTCGGGAAGGGCGCATCACTCTGGAGCAGCTTGTGCGGCTTACAGCAGAAAACCCGGCGAAGCTCTATGGCCTTTGGGGCAGAAAAGGTGCCATTGCCCCCGGATTTGATGGGGACCTCGTGGTGCTTGACCCGGAAGGAAAAACCTCCATCCGGGACGAAAGTGTGGTCAGTGCCGCAGGCTATGCCCCTCTGCATGGAATGGAACTGACCGGGCGCATCTGCAAGACCTATCTCCGGGGCGAGCTGGTGGCAGAGGACGGGAAGGTGCTTCGCAAAGCAGAAGGACAGTACCTGCACAGAGAAAAAGGGTGGGTGTGATCCCCTCAGTGGAGCAAATCCCCCGAAAAACCGGTCTTTTTCCCGAGCAAAAGCAAAAATTTACTGGAAAATCTTGCCAAAACCTCCCCTTTGTGGTATGATAGCCAAAAATCAGTCCCCCAAAATCGGGGCAAGCCTGAAGGAGAGAAAGCTATGAGCCGGATCGACAAGGAAAATTATTATCTGGATATTGCGGAAACCGTAGCCGAGCGTTCCACCTGCCGCAGATACCGCTACGGCGCTCTCATCGTCCGCAACGATGAAATCGTGTCCACAGGCTATAACGGCGCACCCCGGGGCAGGGCTAATTGCATCGACCTGGGCTACTGCACCAGAGAGCGTCGGGGCATTCCCTTTAAGCAGCAGTTGGAGATCTGCCGCAGCGTCCATGCCGAGGCCAATGCCATTATTTCCGCTGCCCGCAGCGAGTGCATCGGCGGCACCATCTATTTGGTTGCCAGAGATGCCGCCACCGGAGAGATCCTCTCCGACCCCGGCCCCTGCACCATGTGCAAGAAGCTGATCATCAATGCAGGACTCAGCCAGATGGTGATTCGCCAGTCTGACGGGCGGTATGAGATCTGGAATGTGCAGGACTGGGTCTTTGATGACGATACTCTGATCCTGTCAGAATAAAAGCCCTGCTACCTTCTACATAAAAACATCCGCCTCAGAAAGCTTATGTCGCTTTCTGGGGCGTTACTTTTTATTCCTGTTCTGTAGCTTCGTTTAGCTTTCTTGCGCTGGTTCTGCCCTCCGGCACGATCTCACCTACAGCAACCAGAGAACGCTTGGTAAGGCTGGGGCCAACCAACTCATAGATCAGCACCGCAAACAGAACAATGTTGCGGGTCAGATCACCGCCGGGCAGGGTAGCGGCCGTCAGTGCCATACCCAGAGCCACACCGGCCTGAGGAAGCAGAGTAATACCCAAATTATCCGTAATGGGCTTGGGCTGCTTGGTCAGGCGGCAACTAAAGGACGAGCCAAAATACTTACCCGCAGACCGGGCAAGTATATAAATCACGCCCACCAGTAAGGTCACAGGCTGCACCAGCACCCCAAGATCCAGCTCTGCGCCGGAAATAACGAAAAATAAGACATTCAGCGGCATGGTCCAGCCGTCTACACGATCCATCAGTTCTTCGGAGGTGGGACAGATATTGCAGAAGACAGTGCCGGTCATCATACACACCAGAAGCAGCGAAAAGCCGCAATGCACAGGGCCGATGGAGAACTTCAAAGTGGAAAGACCAACGGTCAA
The DNA here is from genome assembly GCA_045632785.1 of Faecousia sp. Classification (GTDB taxonomy): domain Bacteria; phylum Bacillota; class Clostridia; order Oscillospirales; family Oscillospiraceae; genus Faecousia. The sequence goes on along the minus strand of JAZQXK010000102.1, from coordinate 7,903 downwards.
CAACACAAAGGCAATGGAGATGGTCATACGCTTACTGCGGGAATGGAAGAATTGCTCCACCCAGTTGAGAAGCCAACCCATCAGACCACCCAGAGCCAGAGATAAGACGATCTCCAAAATCGGCTCTACGACTACGGCCAGCACACTTGCCTCGCCGTGAGAAAGGGCAGAGGCAATGCCAAAGGAAGCGGAAAACAGCAGAAGACCCACGGCATCGTCAATGGCAACCACCAGCATCAGAAGCCGGGTCAAAGGGCCGTCTGCCTTGTACTGGCGGACAACCATCAAGGTTGCTGCGGGAGCGGTAGCGGAAGCGATCGCACCCAGAACAATGGCGCAGGGCAGGGAAATCACCTGGGGGAAGCACAGGTGCAGGATGATGAGAACGAGATCCACCAAAACAGTGGTAAGGACCGCCTGTAAAATGCCGATGGTAATGGCCTTTGCACCGGTAGCCTTCAGCTGGGTCAACCGGAACTCATTGCCGATGGTAAAGGCGATAAAGCCCAGAGCGGTTTGGGTGACGATGTGCAGCCCCTCTACCTGAGAAAGACTGTTGAAGCCCAGCCCCGGCACATTCAGTCTGCCCAGGAGAAAAGGCCCGAGAACCAAACCGGCTGCCAGATAGGCCGTGACCGCAGGGAGGTTAATCAGCTTGGTCAGACGGGACAGCATCAGGCCGCCTACCAGAGCAGCAGCCAGGCAAATCAGGGAAATTTCCATAATCAATACGCCTTCTTTTAGATGTTATATTTTGTGCAATGATTTGTAAATTTTAGGTTTACCGTTCCTGATGCACCCAAAGGGTGCAATTCATGCCCATAGGCAATTCATGCACCAACGGCACAACAGCGCACCATATCATAGCACCACACCCGCCTTTCATCAAGAGCAATTCCCACCAAATTATAGAAAAAAACAGAAAACCCTTTGTGCATTCTTCCCCTTTTTCTCTAAATGTGAACACCGCAGGAGAAATCCCCCCAAAAAACCCGCTCCAAGACAGATTTCTAAAAAATAATCCCCTTCTACAGAGCATAAGCCATTGATTTTCCTAACAAATGAGTGTATACTGGATAGGCAAACTATATATTGGGAGGTATATACGCCAATGTGTTCATGTTGTGAAAAAAAGAGCGATTTAACGCTGCTGGACAATGTGATGCAAAAATACGCTTCCGTCCCCGGAAGTCTGATCACCATCCTGCAGCACGCACAGGAGATCTATGGTTATCTGCCCATAGATGTCATGTATGAAATCGCAGAAAAGACCGGCAACAGCCCTGCCAAGGTCATGGGTGTGGCAACCTTCTATACCCAGTTCCGTACCACCCCCATCGGCAAGTATCTGATCATGCTCTGCCAGGGCACTGCTTGCCATGTCAACGGCTCCGAGTCCATTAAGACCGCCATCTGCCAGGAGCTTGGCATTGAAGACGGCGGCACCACCGCAGACGGACTGTTCTCTCTGAAGACCGTAGCCTGCCTGGGCTGCTGCAGTCTGTCTCCTGTTATGATGATTAACGAAGACACCTACGGCTCTCTCACTCCTGCCAAGACCCTGGAGATCCTCAGAGAGATCCGTGCCAGAGAAGGAGGCGCCGAAGCATGAGAATTGTTGTAGGACAGGGCAGCTGCGGTCTGGCCGCAGGTGCAGGCAAGGTCTATGAGGCCCTTGCACAGAAGGTTTCTGCCGCTACCCCTCTGGGCATCACTGGCTGTGTGGGTATGTGCTGGTTGGAGCCTATCGTTGACCTGTATGAAGGCGACAAGCTGGTAAAGCGTCTGGTTCGTGTCACTGCCGACCACGCCGAGGCCATTGCTGCCGCTGCCGAAACCGGCGATCTGTCCGGTGTGGAAGCCATTGCCATCACTGCTGAAGACAACAGCTTCTTAGAGCAGCAGACCCGTGTTGCCCTGCGCAACTGCGGTGTCATCGACCCCACTTCCATCGACGCTTACATCGCTACCGGCGGTTACGAAGGCCTGCGCAAGGTTCTGACCGGCATGACCCCCGAAGGCGTTATCGAGGAAATCAAGATTTCCGGTCTGGGCGGCAGAGGCGGCGCAGGCTTCCCCACTTGGTTCAAGTGGAATGCAGCCCGTCAGTCCCCCGGCGAGGAAAAGTATCTGATCTGTAATGCTGACGAAGGCGACCCCGGCGCATTCATGGACAGAGCCGTTATCGAAAGTGACCCCCACAACCTGATCGAAGGTATGCTCATCGGTGCTTATGCCATCGGCGCCATCGAAGCCGTTGTCTATGTCCGTGCTGAGTATCCTCTGGCTATCGTCCGTCTGGAAAATGCCATGAAGCAGGCTCGTGAGCGTGGTCTTTTGGGCAAGAACATCATGGGCACCGGCTTCAGCTGCGATATGCGCATTAAGGCCGGCGCAGGCGCATTCGTCTGCGGCGAAGAAACTGCTCTGATCGAATCCCTGGAAGGCAAGCGTGGTATGCCCCGTCTGAAGCCTCCCTTCCCCGCTGCTGCCGGCTACTGGATGAAGCCCTCCAACATCAACAACGTTGAAACCTTCGCCAATGTTCCCTGGATCCTGAGAAACGGCGGCGCCAAGTTCTCCGCTATGGGCACCGAGAACAGCAAGGGCACCAAGGTCTTCGCCCTCACCGGCAAGATCAAGCGCGGCGGCCTGGTCGAAGTTCCCATGGGTATGACTCTGCGCCATGTTATTTATGACATCGGCGGCGGCATCCGTGACAACAAGGAATTCAAGGCTGTACAGCTGGGCGGCCCCTCCGGCGGCTGTATCCCCGCTCACCTGCTGGACACCATCATCGACTACCGTGCTCTGGGCGCAACCGGCGCCATCATGGGCTCCGGCGGCATGGTCGTTATGGATGCCAACACCTGCATGGTCGGTATGGCTAAGTTCTTCCTGGACTTCACCGCCAAGGAATCCTGCGGCAAGTGCGTACACTGCCGTCTGGGCACCAAGCGTATGCTGGAAGTCCTCACCCGGATCACCGAGGGTGAAGGCAAGGAAGGCGACGTTGAGCTGCTGGAAGAGCTGTGCCTGGCTATTAAGGACGGCGCTCTGTGCGGCCTGGGTCAGACCGCTCCCAACCCCGTACTTACCACCATCAAGTACTTCCGTGACGAGTATGATGCCCACATCCGGGATAAGAAGTGCCCCGCCGGCTACTGCAAGAGCCTGGTGAAGTACGTCATCGATCCTGAGAAGTGTAAGGGCTGCTCCGCTTGCTCCAAGAAGTGCCCCGCCGGTGCCATTACCGGTGAGAAGAAGAAGCCTTTCACCATCGACCCCGACAAGTGCATCGGCTGCGGCTCCTGTGTGGCCACCTGTAAGTTCGATGCCATCAGCCGGGTATAAGGGGGAAAACGCCATGAGTGAAATTAAAGTAACCATCAATGGTATTGTTTGCACCGGTCAGGCCGGGGATACCATTTTGAAGATCGCCACCGACAACGGCATTTACATTCCCACTCTTTGCCACCACGAAAGCGTTGCCAAGTACGGCGCCTGCGGCCTGTGCGTGGTAGAGGCTGAGAAGATTCCCAAGCTGCTGCGTGCTTGCGCTACCACTGCCAGCGACGGCATGGTGGTCAACACCAACTCCGCCAGAGTCATGCAGGCCAGAAAGATCGCCATGGAGCTTCTGATGAGCGACCACGAAGGCGACTGCGTCGGCCCCTGCTCCCTCAACTGCCCCGCCGGCACCGATTGCCAGGGCTATGTGAAGCAGATCGCTCTGGGCAATGACCTGGAAGCTGTCAAGATCATCAAGAAAAAGCTGCCCTTCCCCTCCTCCATCGGCCGTGTATGTCCTCACCCCTGTGAGACTGCCTGCCGCAGAAAGAATGTGGAAGAGCCCCTGTCCATCGCCTTCCTGAAGTATTTTGCCGGTGACAATGTCCGTGCTGCCGGCGGCCTCGTGCCCGAAAAGGCTGCCGCTACCGGCAAGACCGTTGGCATCATCGGCGGCGGCCCTGCCGGCCTCACCGCTGCTTACTTCCTGGCTCTCAAGGGCCACGATGTTACCGTTACCGATGCCATGCCCAAGATGGGCGGCATGCTGCGCTACGGTATCCCTGAGTACCGTCTGCCCAAGGCCGTTCTGGATGCGGAAATCGCTGAGATCGCCTCTCTGGGCGTAAAGCTGGAGAACAACGTCAAGCTGGGCGTAGACATTTCCTTCGAGGAATACAAGGCCAAGTTTGATTCCGTCATCATCGCCGTTGGCGCATGGCAGTCCTCCGGCGTTGGCTGCCCCGGCGAGGAGCTGGAAGGCGTGCTGGGCGGCATCGACTTCCTCCGTGCTGCCGCTATGCAGACGGAGTCCGGCATGGGCAAGCGTGTAGCAGTCGTAGGCGGCGGCAACACCGCCATGGACGCCTGCCGTACCGCTGTCCGTCTGGGCGCAGAGAAGGTCTATGTTATCTACCGCCGTACCCGTGCTGAGATGCCCGCTGAGGACATCGAAATCGAAGAAGCCATGGAAGAAGGCGTGGAATTCAAGTTCCTCACCAACCCCGCTGAGATTCTGGGCGAGAACGGCAAGGTTACCGCTGTGAAGCTGCAGGTCATGGAGCTGGGTGAGCCCGATGCCTCCGGCAGACGGAAGCCCATCCCCGTAGAAGGCAAGTTCGAGATTCTGGAAGTGGACAATGTTATCGCTGCCATTGGTCAGAAGCTGAACCCCGCCGGCTTTGAAGCTGTAGAAATGACCCGCAAGGGCACCATCGCTGCCGACGAGCTGTCCTTCCGCACCAGCATCCCCGGTGTCTTCGCTGTTGGCGATGCCACCAACAAGGGCGCTTCCATTGCCATCGCCGCCATTGGCGAGGCCAACAAGGCTGCCGAGATCGTGGATGCCTACCTGAACGGTGTAGAGGCTTCCTACCGCAAGCCCTATGTTTCCGAGCGGAAGGTCACTGCCGAAATGTTCGCTGACCGTCCCAAGATGGCCAGAGTGAAGATGCCTCACCGCAGCCCCGAGGAGCGGAAGCACGACTTCAAGGAAATCAACCTGGGTCTGCCTGAGGACGAGGCCCGTGCCGAGGCCAAGCGTTGCCTGGAGTGCGGCTGCCACGACTATGCAGACTGCAAGCTCATCCGCTGCGCTAACGATCAGCCCATCGACCCCAGCCGTGTTGCCGGCAGCAAGCATCCTTCCTTCAAGGAGAGCCGTCTGGTTGCCATCGAGCGGGATCAGGGCAAGTGCATCCTGTGTAACCTCTGTGTCCGTACCTGTGAAGAAACCGCTAAGAAGGGCATTCTGGGTCTGGTAGGCCGTGGCTTTACTACCGTTATCAAGCCCGAATTCCGGGATGATGCAGTGATTGCCGATTGCGCCAACTGCCTGGCCTGCGCCAATGTATGTCCCACCGGCGCACTGAAGATCCTGAAATAAGAAACAGGACGAGATAGATTTCTTAAAATAATGAGCAGGACTTCCGGGAAACCGGAAGTCCTGTTTGTTATAAGTTATCCTTGCAAAAACGCTTTTCCAACCTGCGGTTGGAAAAAATAGTCGGGATTCAACTTTCTCTCTGTTGCTTTTCTCTTGGAGAAATGATATGGTGTTGATGTAGCTACAAAAAACAGATAAGGAGCTGAATATACCATGACCTTAGGAAGTGCCATTGCGTATTTCAGAAAAAAGAAGGAACTCACTCAAGAGGCTCTGGCTCAGAAATTGGATGTCACCAATCAGGCGGTGAGCAAATGGGAAACAGATCAGTGCTGCCCGGATACCATGCTGCTGCCCCAGCTGGCAAATGTGCTGGGAGTAACCATTGACTGCTTATTTGGCAGAGAACCCTCCGCTCCTGATTCCCTGCCCTGGGAGAAGGACGAAGCCTTCCACGTTGTTTTGTACCATGGACATGAACTGATCGGGGAGCACCCTGCCAGAGAAAGACTGACCTTCTGCTATGAAGGGCCTGCCAAAGATATTTATTGTAGCTTGAACCTGAACTGCGGAAATGTGGCAGGAAGTGTCCACGCCAAGGGCTATGTGGAGTGCGAAAATGTTGGAGGAAACGCAGAGTCTGCCGGGGGCTATGTAGAATGCGGCATGGTCGGAGGGAATCTCACAGCCGGTGGTTATGCGGAATGCGGTGATGTAGGCGGATGTGTCACCGCCGGAGGCTATGTAGAATGCGGCAATGTAGAAGGGAATGTTACCGCCGGAAGCTATGTAGAATATAGCAGCAGAAACCGCTCCCCTGATGGTGATAAACAAGGCGGCAAAAACTTCCCCTTCCGTTTTGATGCACCCTAAAAATAATGAGCAGGACTTCCGGGAAACCGGAAGTCCTGTTTTTTTGATGATATATAGTTGAAAATCAAGATTAAAAGTCATCAGAAGCACTGCTAATATTTGCAATATTGATCACATGGAGGTATCCCTGTTTGGCTCGTCTTTCGGCATATTCCAGTAAATTTCTGGCGTTGCTCGCAGGGTGATATACATAAGCTATGAGAAAATCAGATTGCTCTACCATATGTCTGTTTGCCCTGACTATGGCGAACCGGCGTGGCACGGCCTCCATGCCCAACGGATAATATGTATTCTCAAATCCAGGGGGCAACTTGACAGGTCTTTCTGCCGGATGATAGGGCAAAAGTAGCGTTAGCATAATTTGCGGATGCCGCTTTTTTGCAGAAATCACCCCACCGGATGCCAAACGATCAAAACCACCATAACCTCCTACAACAAAATGAGTAACACCATATTGTGAAATCAGCTTTTCGATTACTTGTTCCAAAATGGGCATTATATCATTGGATGCTTCCCTGTGACCAATAAAGAAGCAGTTCTTATTTTCCATTGTATGCACACCCCGAATTTGTGTAAGTCGTTATAATTATACGATATAAATTATTAAAATGCAACGATTCGTGCAAGTATAATTTACGAAATACACAATCAAAGGGGCTGCTGCCATGAAAGACATACTTGCTGCCATAACTGCACACCGAGAGAACCGGGGCTGGACGGAATATCAGCTTGCGGAGCATTCCGGGCTGCCCCAGTCCACCATTTCTTCGTGGTACCGCAAGAGCATGATTCCCACAATCCCCTCCCTGGAAAAGATATGCGCCGCTTTTGGCATTACACTCTCCCAACTCCTTGGAGAAGGGGAGGAACTTGTTTCCCTAACACCATCCCAAAGGATGCTCTTGGAGCGCTGGTCGCGGTTGACCCAGGAGCAACAGGAAGCAATCTTTCTTCTTATGGACAGAATGTGAAACTGTCGCCCGGTTCGTTTCATCTCCCCATATTGGGGGCAGATCAACGCACCGGGCTTTTGCTTGACGAGCTTTCAAAGAAATGCTATACTTTTGAAAAAGCAACATTTCCGGAGGTCTTATGGAACTGAAAATCACTGCCATTCGCGCCGGAAAGCTGTCCGGCTTTCTCCGGGGGGAGCTGTCCATGTCCACAGGGCTGATGAATCGCCTGAAATGGGGCGGAGGACTCCTGGTCAACGGCAATCCGGCCCGTACCAACTACCCGGTGCAGCCGGGGGATGTTATAACCGTAATTTTGGACGAGCCCACCCCGGAATACCCCCCGGAAGACACCCCCCTTTCCATTATCTACGAGGACGAGCATATTTTGGTGGTAGATAAGCCCGCCGGCGTTCTGATCCACCCCTCCCGTCACAGAAACACCGGCACCCTGGCTAATAGCGTTTTGGGTTATTACCAAAGAACCTCCCAGCCCTGCGCCTTCCATCCCGCCACCCGACTGGATCGGGATACCTTCGGCCTGGTGCTTCTGGGGAAAAACTCCCACATTCATCAGCTTCTTTGCACCCTACACGAGGAAAAGAAGCTAAAAAAGACCTATCGCGGCCTGGTTTATGGGCAAATGCCTCAGGAGTCCGGAATCATCGACCTTCCCATTGGC
>JAZQXK010000101.1:0-14107 GCA_045632785.1 Faecousia sp. | reverse complement strand
TGTCGGGGAGTATGGGATACACCCTTTGTAGGGGCCGGATACATCCGGCCCGTTCCGCACTGCAAATTTGTACGAATTCGCCCTAAATGGTGCTGTTTTTCAAACTTTTCCGCCGGGCCGGATATATCCGGCCCCTACAGCTGTCTATCGAAAACAGCTCGCTAAATTGGAATTTACCAACTTCCTGACAAAAATTTCAATCTGTCCCCGATGGGGACACCGCAACTGACCCGAAGGCTCGATTTCACATTTGCCAAGCAAATATTTCACAGCAAAGCGATTTTACTGGCCGCCAGGCGAATTTCACTGAGCCGGCAGGCTCACACCCCCCTTTGAATTAGGAGAACAACACTATGCAACCTAAGTTATGTGTAAAATGCAAGAAAAATATAGCCGTGGTATTTATTACCAAAATTGAGGGTGGAAACTCCCTCAATGAGGGCTATTGCCTGAAGTGCGCCCGCAGTCTGAACATCCCCCAGATCAATGAGGCCGTTCGGCAAATGGGCATCAACGAGGAGGATCTGGATGCCCTCACCGATGAAATGTCCACGATGATGGAGCAGTTCAGTCAGGGAATGGGGCAACCCACAGAGCCGGAGGACGAGGACGAAGTAGGCAGCCAGACTGCCACCTTCCCCCTTCTCAACCAGCTTTTCGGCGGCAGCGCCCCCATGGATAACCTCCCGGCCCAGCAGCCCAAAAAGGAGGACAAAGCCCAGCAAGAACCCTCCAAGCCCAAGGGCAAGAAGCACAAATTCCTGGATGCCTACTGCCTGGACTTAACCGGCAGAGCCAGAGAAGGCAAGCTGGATAAGGTTGTGGGCAGAGATAAGGAGACCGAGCGGGTCATTCAGATTCTCAACCGCCGCCAGAAGAACAACCCCTGCCTCATTGGTGAGCCGGGCGTTGGTAAGACCGCCATTGCCGAGGGCCTTGCCCAGCGGATCGTTTCCGGGGATGTGCCCTACAAGCTCCGGGGTAAAGAAGTTTTCCTCCTGGATTTAACCGCTCTGGTAGCCGGAACCCAGTTCCGTGGGCAGTTTGAAAGCCGCATGAAGAGCCTCATTGGGGAAATCAAGTCCTGCGGCAACATCATTCTGGTGATCGACGAAGTGCACAACCTGGTAGGCGCAGGAGATGCGGAAGGCTCTATGAATGCCGCCAACATCTTAAAGCCCGCCCTGTCCCGGGGTGAGATCCAGGTCATCGGTGCTACCACCTACACCGAGTACCGGAAATATATTGAAAAGGATTCCGCTTTGGAGCGCCGCTTCCAGCCCGTCAATGTAGACGAGCCCACCATCGAAGAAGCCGCTGAGATCATGCGTGGTGTCGCCCATTACTACGAGCAGTACCACCATGTAACCATCTCCCCGGAGATCGCGCGGCAGTGCGTTGTCCTCTCCGAACGGTATATCACAGACCGGTTCCTCCCTGACAAGGCCATCGATCTTCTGGACGAAGCCTGCTCCGACCTGAACCTGAAAAATAAGGAGCTGAGCCGCCTTGCCCTTCTGCGGAAAGAGCGGGACGATTACCAGTTGGAGCTGCAAATGCTCACCGAGGATACGGAAAACGAGCATTATGAGCGCATGGCAGAACTCCGCACCCGCCTGTGCCATCTGGCTGAGGACATCCGGGCTTTGGAGCAGGTTCCCCCTCCCCCGGTAACCATGGAGAACCTGGCAAGAGTCATTGAAATTTGGACAAAGATCCCTGCCAGCAAGATCAAGGAACAGGAATATGCCCAGCTTCGCTCCATCGAAGGCCGCCTGAAAGATAGGATCGTAGGTCAGGACGAGGCCGTAGAAGCGGTGAGCCGTGCCATTCGCCGCAGCCGGGTAGGCATTTCCCCCAAGAAGCGGCCTGTTTCCTTCATTTTCGTGGGCCCCACCGGTGTGGGTAAGACCGAGCTGGTCAAGTGTCTGGCGGAGGAAATGTTTGATGCTGTGGATTCTCTCATTCGGCTGGATATGTCGGAGTATATGGAGAAGCACACCGTTTCCAAGCTCATCGGCTCTCCCCCCGGCTATATCGGCTATGACGAGGCCGGTCAGCTTACGGAGAAGATTCGCCGCAGACCCTACTGCGTGGTTCTCTTTGATGAGATCGAAAAGGCCCATCCCGATGTGCTGAACATCCTTTTGCAGGTTCTGGACGACGGCAGAATTACCGACGCCCAGGGTCGATTGGTGAATTTTGAAAACACCATCATCGTTATGACCTCCAACGCCGGCTCCGACCGGGCAGGCGGCAGCCTGGGCTTCGGTCAGAGTGTAAGCCAGCAGAAGGCAGAGAAGGCGCTGAAAGCCCTGCGGGAGTTCCTGCGGCCGGAGTTCATCAACCGGGTGGATGAGATCATTGCCTTTAATCACCTGACCGAGGAGAATTTCAAGGCCATCGCCTCCATTATGCTCCGGGAGCTGGAAGCTGCCCTTCGTGACCGTGGCTTAGAGTTTTCCTGGGATGCCTCTCTGGAGGACTACCTGACCAAGAAGGCCTACTCCATCACCTACGGCGCCAGAAACCTTCGCCGCACCATCCAGAAAGAGCTGGAAGATCCCATTGCCCAAGCCATCATTGACAGCTTTGAAAGCCCTCTGCACAAGATCGCTGTTCGGATCGAAAATGATGCTGTGGTACTGGTAAAAGAATAAAAATGAGCAGCAGCCTTTCCCCTTTTCGGGTTAGAAGGGCTGCTGTTTTTCCTTCTCCCCCTGTGGATATTTTTCCTTCAAGGGCGGAATTTTCCTTGACATTGAGGGCATTACCATATAAAATAGAGGGTGGATTGGTGTCTTGGTGGTCCCCTAGTGGGAAAGGGACCACCGAGTAATACTTGTTCTGCGCACCCAATGGGTGCAATTCGGTTGAGTTTTCGTCTGCGCAGGAGGCATTTGCCTGTTCGCATGACTTTTTCTAGAATTTTCTTGGGGCTTTCCCCGTTTTTTCTGAAATTTAACGCCCTTTTGGGGGCGCAGTCTGCCCTGCGCATACGCATACCCTCCGATCCCAAATTTTTAAGAAGGAGGTGTGTTGCTGATTATGGAACCCTGGCAGATTATTTTGATGGTTGCCGGTTATCTCGTAGCCGCTTTGGTGTTTTTCTTCATTGGTATCACCTATCGTAAGCGGGTTGCAGAGCGGGAAATTGGCAGTGCAGAAGAAGAAGCAACCAGAATTATTAACGAAGCCATCCGCAGCGGCGAAAGCAAGAAGAAGGAGCTGCTGGTAGAGGCTAAGGACGAAATCCATAAATCGCGCACCGAACACGAAAAGGAAGTCAAAGAGCGCCGCAGCGAGCTTTCCAAACAGGAACGCCGCCTGCAGCAGAAGGAAGAATCTCTGGATAAGAGAATGGACGCTTACGAAAAGAAGGAAGAAGAGCTGTCCAAAAAGCAAGTGGAAATCGCTGCCAAGGAAGCCGAAGTGGAGCTGCTGAAGCGCAGCCAGCTTGAAGTCCTGGAGCGTATCTCCGGTCTGTCCCAGGAGGATGCCAAGAAGCACCTGCTGGAAAATGTGGAATCTCAGGTTCGCCATGAGACCGCTATGAAGATCAAGGAAGTGGAAGCCCAGCTCAAGGAAGAAGCTGAGGCCACTGCCAGAGAGATCATTGCCACCGCTATCCAGCGCTGCGCCGCTGACCATGCTGCAGAAGCCACCGTTTCCGTGGTTCCCCTGCCCAACGACGAAATGAAGGGCCGCATTATTGGTCGTGAAGGTCGGAATATCCGCACCCTGGAGACCATTACCGGTGTTGACCTCATTATTGACGACACCCCCGAAGCGATTACCGTTTCTTCCTTTGATCCTGTCCGCCGGGAGATCGCCCGGTTGGCTCTGGAGAAGCTCATTGCCGACGGTCGCATCCACCCCACCCGCATCGAAGATATGGTGGAAAAGGCTCGCCGGGATGTGGAGCGCACCATCAAGGAAGAGGGAGAGCGTGCTTGCTACGAAACCGGTGTTCACAACCTCCATCCCGAGCTTGTGAAGATCCTGGGCCGTCAGAAGTACCGCACCTCCTACGGTCAGAATGTCCTGAACCACTCCATCGAAGTTGCCCACATCGCCGGCCTCATGGCTGCAGAGCTGGGTGTGGATGTGGCTCTTGCCAAGAGAGCAGGTCTGCTGCATGACCTGGGCAAGGCTGTGGATCACGAAATGGAAGGCAGCCATATCCAGTTGGGTGTGGACTTGGCCCGGAAGTATAAGGAAAATGCCGTAGTTCTCAATGCCATCGAGGCTCACCACGGTGATGTGGAACCCAAGACCATCGTTGCCTGTCTGGTTCAGGCTGCGGATGCCATTTCCGCTGCCCGTCCCGGTGCCCGCAGAGAGAATGTAGAAAACTATATCCGCCGCCTGCAGAAGCTGGAAGAGCTCACTGGCTCTTATCCCGGCGTAGAAAAGGCCTTTGCCATCCAGGCCGGCAGAGAAGTCCGCATTATGGTCAGGCCAGAGGAAGTTGCCGAGGACAATATGATTATCCTGGCCCGGGACATTGCCCGGAAGCTGGAAGCAGAGTTGGAGTACCCCGGTCAGATCAAGGTCAATGTGATCCGGGAGACCAAGGCTGTGGAATACGCAAAGTAATTCCCCCAATAAAGAGAACAAAAGACTCGTGCAGTTTCGGCTGTGCGAGTCTTTTTTGCCAAAAACGATTTACCGGAAGCCTGCCCCCCGGGTGAATTTCCATAAATGTCTGCTTTTTTTATTTTCTACACCTTAATCTTTGTTATTTTTCTCTTTTTTCTGTAATTTTCCTAATTTTCTGTTGCGTTTTACTCAAATCCGTGGTATAGTATTTGTTGCTCCGCGTTTTTGCGGAAGGAACAGAAAGTCAGATTTTTCCAGTGAAACCTGCGCCCGGAGGTGCCAATTATGATCCATATCGTTTTGGTAGAGCCGGAGATCCCTGCCAACACCGGCAACATCGCCCGTACCTGTGCCGCTACCGGTTCCCGTCTGCATCTGATCCGTCCTCTGGGCTTTGACATTTCCGACAAGGCGGTCAAGCGTGCCGGCCTGGATTACTGGCACTTAGTGGATCTGCGGGTATATGATGATCTGGAAGACTTCTTCCAAAAGAACCAAGTGGAGCAAATGTGGTGCCTGTCTACCAAAGCCCCCAAGCGGTACGACGAAGCAAGGTTCCAAGACGGCTGCTATTTGTTCTTCGGCAAGGAGACCAAGGGTCTGCCGGAGGATTTTCTGGAAGCCCATCGGGAAAGCTGCGTTCGCATTCCTATGAAAGAGCAAGCCCGAAGCCTGAATCTCAGCAATTCTGTGGCAATCGCCACCTTCGAGGCTCTTCGCCAGCTTGGCTTTCCCCAATTATGTGAAACAGGAAAAATGAAGGATGGGTCTTTGACCTCATCCACCCAATAACCACAGGAGGTATCTTTATGAATTACGACAAGAAGTCCATTCTGGATGTTAATGTCACCGGCAAGAAGGTTCTTTGCCGCTGCGACTTCAATGTCCCCACCAAGGAAGGCAAAATCACCTCTGACAAGCGTATCGTTGCCGCTCTGCCCACCATCGAGCATTTGGTGAAGAACGGCGCAAGAGTGATCCTTTGCTCCCATATGGGCAAGCCCAAGGGTGAGTGGAAACCCGAGCTGAGCCTGAAGATCGTTGCTGTTCGTCTGTCCGAGCTGCTGGGCAAGGAAGTCATTATGGCTGCCGATGTTGTTGGAGAAGATGCCAAGGCTAAGGCCGCTGCTCTCCGTGACGGCGATGTGATGCTGCTGGAAAATGTCCGCTACATGAAGGGCGAGACCAAGAATGATCCCGAACTGAGCCGTGAGCTGGCTTCCATGGCTGACCTGTTCGTAAACGATGCCTTCGGTACTGCCCACCGCGCCCATTCCTCCACCGCCGGCGTCGCTGACTATCTGCCTGCTGTTTCCGGCTTCCTGGTGCAGAAGGAAGTTGGCATCATGGGTAAGGCTCTGGCTAACCCCGAGCGTCCCTTTGTGGCTATTTTGGGCGGCGCGAAGGTCTCCGACAAGCTCAATGTTATCAATAACCTTTTGGAAAAGGTAGACACCCTCATCATTGGCGGCGGTATGGCCTTCACCTTCCTGGCTGCCAAGGGCTACGGCATCGGCACCTCCCTGCTGGATGCTGAGAAGATCGACTACTGCAAGGAAATGATGGCCAAGGCCGAAGCAAAGGGCGTTAAGCTGCTGCTGCCTGTGGACTCTGTCATTGCTTCTTCCTTCCCCTCTCCCATTGATGCTCCCATCGAAGTCGAGGTCGTATCTGCCGACGCCATCCCCGCAGACAAGATGGGCATGGACATCGGCCCTGTTACCCGGGAGCTCTTTGCCGAGGCCGCCAAGACCGCCAAGACCGTTGTTTGGAACGGCCCCATGGGCGTGTTTGAGAACCCCACTCTGGCTAAGGGCACCATTGCCGTGGCTCAGGCTCTGGCAGACTCTGAGGCTGTGACCATCGTTGGCGGTGGCGACAGTGCCGCTGCCTGTGAGCAGCTGGGCTTCGCTTCCCGGATCACCCACATTTCCACCGGCGGCGGCGCTTCTCTGGAATTTCTGGAAGGCCTGGAGCTGCCCGGTATCGCCTGTCTGGAAGATCTTTAATTATATACACACCTGCCCCGCTTTTGGGGCAGGGAAACCTATAAAGTATCAGAAAATTTTGGAGGCATTTTGTAATGAATCGCAAGTATCGTAAGACCGTTATTGCCGGTAACTGGAAGATGAACAAGACTCCCAGTGAGACTAAGGAATTTATGAACGCATTTAAGACCATGCTGCCCAAGGGCCGCTGGTGTGATGTGGTGTTCTGCGTGCCCGCCATCTGCATTCCCGCTGCTGTCCGTGCCATGCGTGAGACCCGTGTCAGCATCGGCGCTGAGAACATGAGCGACAAGGCTTCCGGTGCCTATACCGGCGAGATCGCTGCCAATATGCTGGTAGACGCAGGCTGTAAGTATGTTATCATCGGTCACTCCGAGCGCCGTGCCATGGGAGAGACTGACGACGATGTCAACGCCAAGGTTCTGGCTGCTCTGGAAGCCGGCCTGACCCCCATTATGTGCTGCGGCGAATCTCTGGAGCAGAGAGAAGCCGGTATCACCGAAGAGTGGATCACCATGCAGATCAAGACCGGTCTGCGGAATGTCCCCGAGGATAAGATCCGCAAGGTCATTATCGCCTATGAGCCTATCTGGGCCATCGGCACCGGCCGCACCGCTACTCCCGAGCAGGCTGAGGAAGTCTGCGAGGCCATCCGCACCGTAGTTCGCAAGCTGTACAGCTCCAAGAACGCCCGTGCCATCTCCATTCTCTACGGCGGCTCCATGAACGAGAAGAACGCTTACGAGCTGCTGGCTCAGCCCGACATCGACGGCGGCCTCATCGGCGGCGCATCCCTGGTTGCTGAGAAGTTCACCAAGATCATCGAGGCTGCCAATCAGCCCATGGTTTAAGCTAATAGAATCCATCGCGATAACATAGAAAAAGGCCGCTTCCAAAAGGAAGCGGCCCCTTAATTTTAGTAGTCGATTTGAGAAACAGCTTTACAGGATTGCCAGAAGCACGAAGTTCAGGATGAACAGTGCAGTGGAGATCCACAGAACAGGATGAACTTCCTTGATCTTGCCGCGGCAAATCTTGACGATACAGTAGGCAATGAAGCCGAAGGCAATGCCGTAGGAAATGCTGTAGCACAGAGCCATAACCAGACCGGCAAAGAATGCGGGAATTGCCTCATCCAGCTCGCTCCAGTTGATGTCCTTAAAGGAGGAAGCCATGAGTACGCCCACCATAACCAGAACAGGGGCGGTAGCTGCGGAAGGAACGGCACTGACGAAGGTTGCCAGGAAAGCGGAGGCGATGAAGCACAGGGACACAATAACAGAGGTCAGACCGGTGCGGCCGCCTGCGCCGATACCGGCAGCGGACTCTACGAAGGTAGTGGTGTTGGAAGTGCCGAAGATAGCGCCGATGGAGGTAGCGGTGGCATCAGCAAAGAGGGCCTTATCCAGACGGGACTTGAAGCCGGGGCGGCTGTCCATGAGAGCCTCGTCTTCTTCGGAGAAGATACCGCTGCGGCGGCCTGTGCCGATGAAGGTGCCGATGGTGTCGAAGGTATCGGTGATACTAAAGGCAAAAATGGTAATAAGCACCAGGGGGAGCTTGCTCATATCTGTAAAGAGGCTGACGATGCCGCCCTCACGGAAAACGGCCAGGAAGGTGGTGGGCAGCTCCTTGCAGGCATCTGTGAAGCTGATGGTTTCAGCCATGCTGGTAACACCGAAGGGAATACCGATCAGGGTGGTGGCAATAATGGCAATGAGCATAGCGCCCTTGACCTTCAGAAGCATGAGAATGATGGTAATAGCAAGACCAATAAGGAAGACCCAGAGGACCGGGTTATTCAGGATAGCCAGAGCCGGCACACCTGCGCCAAATTCAATAAAGCCAACATTGAGGAAACCGATGTACGCCACAAACAGGCCGATACCGCCGCCAATGGCATTTTGCAGGCTAGTGGGGATTGCTTTGATAATGTACTTGCGGATCTTGGTGACTGTGATCAGGATGTTCACCAGACCGCAGATAAATACCATAGAAAGAGCTTGCTGCCAGGTAAAGCCCAGACCAAAGCAGACCGTATATACGAAGAAGGCGTTAAGTCCCATACCGGGGGCTTGTGCATAGGGAACATTGGCAACCAGACCCATAATCAGAGTACCAACTACGGATGCGATGATGGTTGCAAGGAATACTGCGCCCCAAGGCATACCGGCCTCGGACAGGATGGACGGATTCACGAACAGGATGTAAGCCATGGCAAAGAAAGTGGTGAGGCCTGCCATGATCTCAGTGCGGACATTGGTGCCGTTCTGCTTTAGCTTGAACATGATCTCATTCTCCTCTATTCATATTATACTATTCCAGCTTACGATAAGCATTGGAAAGTGTACACATTGTAGCAGTAAATGCAAAAAATTGCAAGCACTTATTGTAGATTTTCTCACTTACTTTATCATATTTTTTCGCCACCATGCTCTCAATTGACTCCGGAATCCCATGCTTTCCTGTTTCCACAAGCAAAAACCGTGCCTAAGTGCGCAAGCACCGGGACACGGTTTTTCTGTATCTCAATCAAAACAGGCTGCTTTGTACAGGGATTGTGAGCGCTTCCAGATCGTCCAATTTCTCACGCCCGATGGCAGTTGCACCCAAGTCCTCCAACAGATGCAGAGCCCGGCAACCCTCGTAGGCGTAAACCGGCATAAAATTCCGTTTCAAATTGGCAATAGTTCCGCTCCATGTTCCTCCGCTGAAGCCGCACTGGGCAACGAAGGTACATAGGCCAAGGCTGTGGATAATATGGTTTCTGGAAAGGGCTCTCTGGGAGGAAAAAGCCAGATCATAGCTGTCTTCGCACAGGTATAGCAACCCCTTTCCCGGTCTGCGCTTGTCCAACAAACTGTCCGGCAGCACCACGATCACATTGCCACCTGCCAGGATGCAGGCATCCTGACCTGCTCTGTCTGCTCCTCTGGCGCCTCCGGAAACCAGGGTATACCCCTGCTTTGCAGCAGCTCTGCCCACCGAGGCAGCAAAGTCCAGACTATCCCCCTGGATCTCCCTGCTGCCAACTAAGGCGACCTTGGGTTCATCCAAAAGGCTGATGTCCCCCCATAGCCACAGCACCGAGGGGGCATAATCCCCCATGGCAGCAACCAGGGCCCTGGGATATTGGGAGCTTTTTCTGGTCACGCAGACAAAACCCTTTTTTTCTGCGGCATAGACATAGCGCTCTGCCAGAGCGGCCTGGCTGAGAAGCTGCAATATTTGATGCGCCAGTGCTGCCTCGCAGCCTATGCTCCGGAGAAAATCCTCGTTGACCTCACCGTCTGTTGGTTTTTCCGTCACAAGGCGCATATTTCTGCGCAAGGCAGCCAGCCTTGCAGGACTCAGGGGCTTTCGCTCCGGGTCACCCAAGTGGGAGGCCAGCAGGAGGAACCCCAACTCCCCCCCGGTCATTTGAACCTCTTTTTGATGACAGGCGCTTTCACTTCTTCCACGCTTAGCACATTGTCATCCCCCAACACAAGCGGGGTAATCTGGAAATTAGAGAATTTTGCGATCTCGTCCAGCTTGGCCTTCTCCGGAAAATTGCTCATCATAGAGAAAGAAACGCCCTTTCTCCTGGCTCTGCCGGTGCGGCCAATGCGGTGGATATAGTACTCGTTTTCTTCGGGAATATCATAGTTAATGACGCAGTCCACATCATCTACATCAATACCCCGGGAGGCAACATCCGTGGCGATCAGAATAGACAGCTCCCCTTTGTGGAACTTCTGCATGGTCTTTTCCCGCTGACTTTGGCGAATATCTCCGTGGATGCACTGCGCATCCGCCCCAGCCCGCTGGAAATCGTCGCACAGCCGCTGGCACATATGCTTGGTATTGCAGAAGATCATAACCCGTTCATAGCCCTGCACCCGGAGGAGCCGCAGGGTGGTTTCTGCCTTTGCCAGCGGGGAAGTAGTTACAGAATACTGGTCAATATCCGGCCGGTCTTCCTTTTTGGGCTCTACGGTGATCTCCACCTCGTCCCGCTGATACATCCAGGAAACGGTCATAACCTCCTGAGAAATGGTAGCAGAGAACAGACCCATGTTCTTCCGGTTCTTAAGCTTATCCAGGATCTTGGTCACATCCTTGAAAAAGCCCATGTCCAGCATCCGGTCTGCCTCGTCCAGAATCACGGTCTGCACCTTGTCAAAGCGGATGGTCTTCCGGTTATAATGATCCATGAGCCGACCGGGCGTAGCAACCACAATCTGCGGCTTCTTCTCCAACTGCCGGATCTGTGTGTTAATAGACGCGCCGCCGTATAGCACTGCCACCCGGAGACCCTTATAAAAAGACAGAAGGCTTTGTAGCTCGTCCCCGATCTGTATTGCCAGTTCTCTGGTAGGAGCAAGGATCAGCCCCTGCACTGCCGGGTCATCCGCATCCATATGCTCGATCATGGGAATACCAAAGGCGAAGGTCTTGCCGGTGCCGGTGGGAGCTTTGGCAATCACATCCCGCCCCTCCATGAGAGGGGGAATGGCCTGCTGTTGGATAGACGTGGGGTAGCCATAGCCTTTCTTTTCCAGCGCCTTCAGCATAGCCTCAGACAGCCCTAAATCCTGAAAGGTAATATGTTCAGACATAGTAACAGTTCCTTTGTATTTTCTATTATTTATATTATAGCAGATGGGCGTCTTTTTTGCAACCTACTGTAAATTAAAGACTGAGGTTGCAAAGCCCGGGACTGTATGATAAAATATGTATATACCAATACTCTCCAGGAGGACTTCTTATGAGCTATGCCGACGAAGTTTACCGCCAAAATTGCAGAGATATTCTGGATCACGGTTTTTATGACACAAATCTGACCGTTCGCCCACGATGGGAAGACGGAATCCCTGCCCACACCGTTAAAAAATTCGGTGTAGTAAACCGTTATGATCTATCCCAAGAGTTTCCAATTATGACACTGCGCCGAACAGCTTTTAAGAGCTGCATCGATGAACTTTTATGGATTTGGCAGAAAAAATCCAATCGGGTAGCAGAGCTAAATAGCCGCATCTGGGATAGCTGGGCAGGAGAAGACGGTACCATCGGCAAAGCTTACGGCTATCAGTTAGGACAGAAATACATCTTCCCCGAGGGGGAAATGGATCAGGTGGACCGGGTTCTTTATGAGCTGAAGCACAACCCCGCTTCCCGCCGTATTCTTACCAATCTCTATAATTTCAAGGACCTGCATGAGATGGGACTTTATCCCTGCGCTTACTCCATGACCTTTAATGTATCCGGCAATACCCTCAATGCAATTTTGAATCAGCGCTCTCAGGATATGCTCACTGCAAACAACTGGAATGTGTGCCAGTATGCGGTTTTGGTTCATATGATGGCTCAGGTTTCCGGGCTGCAGGTGGGCGAGCTGGTTCATGTCATTGCGGATTGTCACATTTATGATCGCCACATTCCCCTTGTGGAAAAAATGCTGGAGGGCAAAGCCCATCCCGCCCCCCGCTTCATTATGGAGCCGGAAACTGACTTCTACGCCTTTACCCCGAACAGCTTCCGCTTAGAGGGCTATGAATACGAACCCTTCGCGGATAAAATCCCTGTTGCCATTTAGGAGAAAGCCATGGAAGCCATTGTAGCAGTATATGAAGATTGGGGCATCGGCGCAGAAGGAACCCAGCCCATTGCCCTTTCCGCTGACAGGCGGTTCTTTCGGGAGATAACCAAGGGAGCTTGCGTCATTGTGGGTCGCCGCACTTTGGAGGACTTCCCTGGCGGCAAGCCCCTGCCCAACCGGGTCAATCTGGTTTTGACCGGGAAAGATATGAAGATCCCCGGAGCTACCGTTATCCACACTCCGGTGGAGGCTGTGAAAAAAGCCGGAGAATTTGAAAGAGCCATGGTCATTGGCGGCGCATCTGTTTACCACCAAATGCTGCCCCATTGTAATAAGGTATACGTAACGAAAATTGCTGCCTGCCCCAAAAGTGATGTGTTCTTTTCTAATTTAGATGCCGATCCGGTCTGGAAACAGACAAAGGTTTTAGGAGAAGGAGAGGAAGACGGCATCGCTTACCGCTTCTGCCTCTATGAAAGAATATAAGAAGCATAGCTCAACCTGTGGAAATTACCCAGGTTGAGCTTTTTTAAGTAAATTACCGGATTTTTAAGTAAATTACCGGATAGGCCAAGTATCGTCCTGCCGTTAAGAAACACCCCGGTGGGGTGTTTTAGGCAGAAAAAGACCCCACGACCGAAATCGTGGGGTTTGTGTTGGCATTACCTATTTTCCCGGATAGCTCAAGTATCGTCCTGCCGTGAAAAACACCCCGGTGGGGTGTTTTAGGCAGAAAAAAGCCCCGACTTTTCAGTCGAGGCCTTTTGTTGGCATTACCTATCTTCCCGGATAGGTCAAGTATCGTCCTGCCGTTAAGAAACACCCCAGTGGGGTGTTTTAGGCAGAAAAAAGCCCCGACTTTTTAGTCGAGGCCTTGTGTTGGCATTACCTATTTTCCCGGATAGGTCAAGTATCGTCCTGCCGTTAAGAAACACCCCGGTGGGGTGTTTTAGGCAGAAAAAAGCCCCGACTTTTCAGTCGAGGCCTTGTGTTGGCATTACCTATTTTCCCGGATAGGCCAAGTATCGTCCTGCCGTAAAGAAACACCCCGGTGGGGTGTTTTATGCAGCAAAAAGCCCCGACTTTTCAGTCGAGGCCTTGTGTTGGCATTACCTATTTTCCCGGACAGTCACCCGTCAAGTATCGTCGGCGCAAATGAGCTTAACTTCTGTGTTCGGTATGGGAACAGGTGGACCCTCATCGCAATCAACACCAACTCGTATGGAAGGGTTTCCCCTTCGTTTATGTCAAAGCCCGTCGGCTTCAACAAGCCTGGAAATTGTAGCACATTTTTGTGCCTCTGTCAATAAGAAATAATCTCTTAACGATTCGTTATTCTCTATTATCTCTTATCTAATTCTGGTGACCCGTGGGAGAGTCGAACTCCCGTTTGCGGCGTGAGAGGCCGCCGTCTTGACCACTTGACCAACGGGCCATTGGTGCACCTTCACGGACTCGAACCGGGGACCCACTGATTAAGAGTCAGTTGCTCTACCAACTGAGCTAAAGGTGCATCTTCAATGCCTCGATACACCCTGAAAACTGAACACTGTTGTTTCTACTCTGCATTATGTCTCGCAACCGAGCCTGCTATTCTTGTAGATCAAGCTTTCGGCTTATTAGTATCAGTCAGCTAAATACATTACTGCACTTACACCCCTGACCTATCAACGACATAGTCTACGTCGAGCCTCAATGGAGATCTTATCTTAGGGAGAGTTTCACGCTTAGATGCCTTCAGCGTTTATCTCGTCCATACGTAGCTACCCAGCCGTGCCCTTGGCAGGACAACTGGTACACCAGAGGTATGTCCATCCCGGTCCTCTCGTACTAAGGACAGCTCCCTTCAAATCTCCTACGCCCGCAACAGATAGGGACCGAACTGTCTCACGACGTTCTGAACCCAGCTCGCGTG
>JAZQXK010000100.1:0-7178 GCA_045632785.1 Faecousia sp. | reverse complement strand
GGAATTTCCGTTCTAGTTAGCATTTTGGCGAAATCGAACTGCCCTAGGCAATCCCTCCGGCTCGCCTTCGGCGACCCACCTCCCTTTACACAAGGGAGGCTTTGGTGCCCAGCAACCTTAGAAAGACAAACCAAAATTTACAGTCCCTTTTGTCGATATTTGGGCTTCGCCCAATCGATATATTTGCCTCATAGCAAATTCAATATATGGGAGCTTCGCACCCATTCGATATGCACCCTTCGGGTACATTAAGAACGACACCCTAAAACTCTATCAAAAGGAGCATCTTCCTATGGCTCTAATTTTTTGCCCCCTGTGTTCAGAGACCTTAACCATAGAACCCCGCCGCTGGGTCTGTCCCCAGGGACATTCCTTTGATGTGGCGCGGCAAGGTTATGTAAACCTGCTTCCGGTCAATCAAAAGCACTCTCTCCATCCCGGAGACACCAAGGAACAGGTGGCAGCCCGCCGGGAGTTTCTGGATGGCGGTTTTTATGCTCCCATTGGGCAGGCGGTATCTCGGGCGGCAGCGGAATTTTGTCCCCAGGACAGCGAGATTCTGGATGTGGGCTGCGGAGAAGGATACTACAGCGATCAGGTGTGGAAGGCCCTTTCCCAATCCAGGCTCTATGGACTGGACATTTCCAAGGATGCGGTGCGTCTGGCAGCGGGGCGGCACAAGGGGGCTTTCTGGCTCTGCGGTACCGGGTCCAAACTGCCTTTTACACAGGAATTTGATCTGCTTCTCAGCCTGTTCGCTCTGACTGTTCCGGAGGAATTTTCCCGTGTTCTTAAACCCGGGGGGATCTTCATTCAGGCTTTGGCGGCGCAGGATCATTTGATGGGTCTGAAAAGCGTGATTTACCCGGAAATTCTCTTAAAAGAGAAGGACTCTGTGCCGAGCCTCCCCGGTTTTGAACTTCTGGATAGCCGCCCGGTGCGCTTCTCCTTTACAGTGAGAGGACAGGAAATCCAGGACCTCCTTTCCATGACACCTCATTTCTGGAGGATCAGCAAAGAGGGAGTAAAGCGGCTGGAGGAATTGGAAGAGCTGACCGATACCGCCAGTGTGGTGGTGAATATTTATAGGAGAAGATAGACAAATTCCAAGTTTGTCGGAGAGTTTACCGACGAGCGGCTGTAGGGCCGGATATATGCGGCCCGGCAGCAAACCCTGTAAACCAGCACCATTTGGGGCGAATCCGTACTGACTTTCGGTGCGGAACGGGCCGGATGTATCCGGCCCCTACAAAGGGTGGATCCCATACTCCCCGATAAACCAAAATTTACAAGGATGAATTGTGCCCCCGGCACATGAATTGCACCCAAAGGGTGCATTGGAAACGATATACCAAAATTGGTCATCGTGTTTTATGCCTGCACTTTACTTTTCCCTTAATTTTTGGTACAATACAAGGGAAGTTATAATCTGTGAGGAAAATGTATGCTGGACAAGCTAAAGGCGGTTGCCTTTCGATTTGAAGAACTGTGCGCCCGGTCGGAGCAGCCGGATTTTTATAATGATCCCCAAAAGGCCGCTAAAATGCTGAAGGAGCGAAACGAGCTTGAGCCGATCGTAGAAGCCTATCACGCCTTTGTGCAGGCGCAGAAGGATGAAGCGGAAGCTCTGGAACTGCAAGCGGGTGAAACCGACCCGGAAATGAAGGCCCTTTGTCAGGAGCAGTTTCAGGCGGCAAAGGAAGCCCAGGCCAGATTGGAGCAGGAGCTTAAAATTTTACTTCTTCCCAAAGACCCCAATGATGAGAAGAATGTTATTGTGGAAGTTCGGGGTGGTGTTGGCGGTGAAGAAAGCGCCCTCTTTGCCCACAGCTTGTTCCGGATGTATTCCATGTATGCCGCCGCAAGAGGCTGGACGGTAGAACTGCTCAACTACAATGAAACGGAGCTGGGCGGTGTCAAGGAAGCGGACTTCCTGATTAACGGCCGGGGCGCATGGTCCCGGATGAAGTTTGAAAGCGGCGTCCATCGGGTGCAGAGAGTGCCGGAAACAGAATCCGGTGGCAGAGTGCATACCTCCACCGCAACGGTTGCGGTGCTTCCCGAAATGGAGGAAGTGGATGTGGAGATCCGCCCGGAGGATGTGGAAATGCAGGTCTATCGGGCATCCGGCGCAGGCGGTCAGCACGTCAACAAGACTTCCTCTGCGGTTCGCCTGATCCACAAGCCCACAGGAATCGTGGTTGCCTGTCAGGAAGAACGCAGCCAGGTGCAAAACCGGGAAAAATGTATGCGGATGCTGGCCTCGAAGCTCTATGAGATCGAAGAAGCCAGAGTTTCCGGGGAGATTACAGGTCTGCGCCGCAGTCAGGTTGGCACAGGTATGCGCAACGAACGCATCCGCACCTATAACTTCCCCCAGGGACGAGTTACCGATCACCGCATCGGCCTAACCCTTTATAAAATCGATGCCATTATGGATGGCAGTTTGGATGAGCTGATGGATGCCCTGGCTACAGCAGACCAGGCAGAAAAGCTGAAAAACACACAGCAGTAAGAAGGAATAACCATGAAAACCTTGATTTTATCCGCTGATGACCCCAAGACCCCTGCTTTGGCGGCTGAGATCCTCCGCTGCGGCGGCCTGGTGGGACTTCCCACGGAAACGGTCTACGGTCTGGGAGCGGATGGCCTCAATACGGATGCCGTGGGCGAGATCTTTCGGGTGAAGGGCCGCCCAGGAGATAATCCTCTGATTCTGCATATCACCGGTGCGGAGCAAATAGAGCTGTATTGCCGGGATGTGCCGGAGGCGGCTTTTGAGCTGGCTCGCAGGTTTTGGCCCGGCCCTCTGACCATGGTGTTGCCCGCAAAGGACAATGTACCCCGGAAGACTACAGGGGGCAAGGATACTGTAGCGGTGCGCTGCCCCAGAAGCTTAGTTACCAGAGAGATTATTGCCCTGGCAGGTGTGCCAATTGCCGCACCCTCTGCCAATATTTCCGGCAAGCCCTCCACCACCACCGCTCAGCACGTTCTGGACGACCACGACGGAAAGATCGCTGCCGTGGTAGACGGCGGGCCTTGCAGTGTGGGTCTGGAATCCACCATTGTGGACTTGACCGAAGAACGCCCCCGGCTCCTGCGCCCCGGCGGTATCACCCCGGAGCAGCTTATAGAGGTTTTGGGAGATTTGGTGATCGATCAGGCAGTCACCGCCCAGCTTGCCCCCAACGCGGAGGTAAAAGCCCCCGGCATGAAGTACCGCCACTATGCCCCCCAGGAGCCGGTGGTGATCGTTGCCGGAAGCAGCGAGATGGCAGCGAAATATATTAAAGCCCATATGGAAGAAACGGACCGGGTGCTGTGCTTCGAAGAAGAGTTGCCTCTTTATGAAGGCTGCAAGCCTCTATCCTATGGCAGAGAGAGCCAGCCGGAGAGCCTTTGCGCCGGACTGTTTTCTGCCCTGCGAATTTTGGATGACCCCAATATTCATCAGGTCTATGCCCGATGCCCGGAGGGTGGGGGCGTGGCCTATGCGGTGCAGAACCGGCTGAAAAAGGCGGCCTCCTTCCATGTGATCTACCCGGAGGAAACGCCATGATTCTGGGGATCACCGGAGGAACCGGCTGCGGAAAGACTACGGTTTTAGAGGTCATCCGGGAGCTGGGCGGCACAGTTTTAGACTGCGATGCCATTTATCATAGGCTGTTAGAGCGGTCTCCCCAACTATTAGAGGATATAGAAAACCGCTTCCCCGGTGTAGTCACAGAGGGGAAGCTGGACAGGAAAAAACTGGGGGAGCGGGTCTTTTCTGATCCCAATGCCCTTTTAGACTTGAACCGAATTGCCCACGGAGCGGTCAAGCAGGAGGTTCTTCGCCTGCTTGCGCCCAAGCCGGAGCTTGCCGCCATTGATGCCATCGCCCTGTTTGAAGGGGGACTGGCAGAGCTGTGCGACTATACCATAGCCGTTACCGCACCTAAGGAAGCAAGACTGCTGCGGCTTATGGCAAGGGACGGGATCACAGAAGAATATGCCCTTGCCCGAATCAATGCACAAAAAACAGCGGAGCAGTTCCGGGAAATGACGGATTTTTCCCTGGAAAATGACGGAACTCAGGCGGAGTTTGAGAGCAAAACAAAGGTGCTTTTGCAGCAGCTTTTAGGAAACAAATAAAAAATTTATTATACACAAGGAGGACACCCCAATGAGCAACGAAACCCTGCGTGAACAGCTTCTTTTCACCCCCAAGCACGGCTATGACCGTATGACCGCCCAGCAGCGGCAGGAGATGGAGGACTACTGCAAGGCATACTGTGCCTTCATGGATGCCGCCAAGACCGAGCGGGAAGCCGTCACCTATGCCATAGAAATGGCTGAAAAGGCTGGCTTTAAGCCCCTGGTTCCCGGCATGGAGCTGAAGCCCGGCGCTCGTGTATACTGCAACAACCGCGGCAAGAGCATTATGCTGGCTGTTGTCGGCAGTGAGTCCCTGGAAAAGGGTGCCAACATCACCGCCGCCCACATTGACAGCCCCCGCATGGATGTCAAGCCCAACCCCCTGTATGAGGATTCCGAAATTGCTTACTTCAAGACCCACTACTACGGCGGCATCAAGAAGTATCAGTGGACAGCCATTCCTCTGGCCCTCCATGGCGTTGTCTACAAGAAGAACGGCGAAGTCATCACTGTCACCATCGGTGAAGACGAGAACGACCCCATCCTCTGCGTTTCCGATCTGCTGATCCACCTGTCCGCTGACCAGATGCGCAAGACTCTGGCTGAGGGCATCACCGGTGAACAGCTCAATGTCATCCTGGGCACTACTCCCCTGGCTGAGGATGAAGGCTCCGATCGCATGAAGCTGGCAGTTCTGTCCATTCTCAACGAGAAGTACGGCATCATCGAGGAAGACTTCCCCTCTGCCGAGCTGTCCTTCGTTCCCGCCGGCAAGTCCAGAGAAGTTGGTCTGGACAGAAGCCTCCTGGGTGCTTACGGCCATGACGACCGTGTTTGCTCCTTCGCAGCTCTCCTGCCTTTGCTGGAGCTGGAAGTTCCCACCAAGACCGCTGTCTGCGTCCTGGCTGACAAGGAAGAGATCGGCTCTGTTGGCATTTCCGGTATGCAGTCCCAGTGCTTCGAGATCTTCATGGGCGACCTGTGCGACTATCAGGGCGTGAAGCTGAGCCACTGCTTCGCCAACTCCTTCTGCCTGTCCGCAGACGTTACCAACGCATTCGACCCCAACTTTGCTGAGACTTGCGACAAGCGGAACAACTCCCGCCTGAACTACGGCGTAGGCATCTGCAAGTACACCGGTTCCCGTGGCAAGGGCGGCGCTTCCGACGCTTCTGCTGAGGCTATGGGCTATGTCCGCAGCTTGTTCGAGGAGAACGGCGTTGTGTGGCAGGCTGCTACTCTGGGCAAGGTTGACCAGGGCGGCGGCGGCACTGTTGCTGCTTATATGGCAAACCGCAACATCGTTACCGTTGACGCAGGTGTTCCCGTTCTGTGCATGCACGCTCCCATGGAGATCGTCAGCAAGTACGACTGCTACATGACCATGAAGGCCATGGCTGCTGTCTATAAGGGAAGATAATACCCCTCAATCAAGCAATGCGCCCCTTCCGGGTAATCCGGGAGGGGCGGTTTTGGTGAATAGGTAATAGTGAATAGTGAATAGGTAATAGTGAATAGTGAATAGTGAATAGGTGTGGTATCCCCTTCGGGGATGTATTTGAAATTATTATTGCAGGGAACGGCCTTGACCGTTCTGCCTGCCGATGTTTGGGAAGGCTTCCAATGGAAGCCGTAGGGACACCCGTCCCCGGGTGTCCGTGAACCATCGGTTTTCAGGGTTGTCTATGGGCTGCACCATAGCACACCAACAACTGCTAAGATAAACCAAAATTTAGGCTATCGGCTTAAAACAGCAGATTCCAATTTACCGGGCAGTTGTTGGTATGTACTGCACCAAGGCTCCCTTGTGTAAAGGGAGCTGTCAGGGAAGCTGACTGAGGGATTGTGCAGCAGGTTTTTTCGTTGGCATTTTTGCGAATACGGACTTCCCTAGCAATCCCTCCGTCTCGCCTTCGGCGAGCCACCTCCCTTTACACAAGGGAGGCTTTGGGTGCCTACAAACTGCCCGACAAACCAAAATTTGAAAGCTGCTTAAAGCCGATAGTCTAAATCAAAATTTATTGGTCCTGCTTTCCGTATCGGTATGCAAGCTGTGCAAAGTAGTATTCCAGGGCTTCGCAGCGGGCAACATAGTCTTCGATGGATTGCCATTCCTCCAGGGTCAACTTTTCCCGGATGGGTTGGAGCTGTGTCCATTTTTGCTCCGCGCTTTCTGAAAGTTCCTGATACAATTTGTCAGTTTTTGCAATTTCTTGGATGTGTGGAAAAGCATAGTCGTTCCATGTGTCGGACATATCATCACCTCTTTGCGTGCTCAGTTCTATTTTAGCGCCGAAAATGACTTGTGTCAATAGCGTAACGATGTTATAGCAAGGTTTAATAGGCGGCTATTGAGGGATAGAATATACACGAGGTGGTGAGTGATGAGGCTGGAGTATAAAAGCCTGTATGAAAAATTTGGATTAAATGTGGTCTACTACCGCAAACGCAAAAAATTGACTCAACTCCAGCTTGCAGAGCTGGTGGATATTGACCGAAGCCATATCAGTGCAATTGAATTAGGTAATGTGGGCGTTTCTCTGGATGTGATCTTCAAGCTGTGTGAGGTGCTGGAAATCACACCTAAGGAGCTTTTTGACTTTCGATAACAAACAAATTCCCCGGCTGGGCGGCGAAGTTTCGCTTCCAAGCCGGGGACTATTCCGTATAGGGCAAATCAAGTGATTGATTCTTCTTTTCTGCGCTTTTTGCTGGGTAGCGGGATCTGTACCAGCACCGTGGCGGCAAACATAATGACACAGCCCCAAAGCTCTCTGGGGCTCATTCGCTCCTGGAGCAGCAGCGCCCCGGAGATCACCGCAAACACCGATTCCAAACTCATAAGCAAGGAGGCAGGAGCAGGGTCTGTATGCTTTTGGGCAACAAGCTGGAAGGTATAGCCCAGACCGCCGGACATGAGGCCGCAATACAGGATAGACACACCGGCAGAAGTCAGACTGCCCCAGGTGGGCTGCTCGGCCAGAAGGGAAACAGGCCAGGAGATCAGGGCAACTGTGGCAAACTGCCCGGCGGCAATG
>JAZQXK010000099.1:0-37527 GCA_045632785.1 Faecousia sp. | reverse complement strand
TGAATTTCTGCCAGTGCGGTGCAACCCGCAGCGAATCAAAATGAAATGATTGCCAGTGGCAATCACACCATAATTCCTAGAAACACCATAAACCAATGCCCCAGCCCTACAATGGGGTTCCCTAAACTGCCCGATAAACCAGAATTGACCTACAAGTCCCATGTCGGGATAAAAATTTACAAAGGATTCATTTGCATAATGCTTCGGGTTATGCTATAGTATTATAGATACAGTATGGGGTAGTATACCCCTTTAGTAAAATTCCTGCAAAAATCGGGAGAATGTGCAAGTTTTAGCACAGATACCATGGTATTATCATGACAGCCGAAAGAGGCTGTGAAAGATCATTCCGGAGGGTTTTATGAGTAATTTGACGGAACTGCAAAAGGAAATCACCGGGGCCTTCCCCAATGTGGAGCTTCGCATGGAAGAACCCCTTTTCAAACATACATCTTTTAAGATCGGCGGGCCCTGCGAGGTCTTCGCCCTGCCCAAAACAGAGGAAGAACTGTCCTGCCTTCTGGCCTGGGCGAAGCGCAAGGGCGTAGTTCCGGCGATATTAGGCTCGGGCACCAATGTTCTGGCCGCAGATGAAGGCTATCGCGGCCTAATTGTCTGCACCAGAGCCATGGGAGAACGACTGGAGCAGACAGAGCCGGAGATTTTGAAGGCTTCTGCCGGTGTGACCCTTGCCCGTTTGGCAAGCTTCGCTGCCTCTTTGGGACTCGGCGGCTTGGAATTTGCCCACGGCATCCCCGGCTCTGTAGGCGGCGGGCTTTATATGAATGCCGGGGCTTACGGTGGAGAAATGAAGCAGGTCACCCTGTCAACCCGGTATATGGACATGGAGGGCAAAACCCATGTTTTGGAAGGGGAAGCCCAGGACTTTTCCTACCGCCACAGCGCCTTTACGGGGAAGCCCTGGATCATCATTGAGGGCACCTTCAAGATGACACCCAAGCCGGAAGCGGAAATCCGGGAGGCCATGCAGGCCCTTCTGGAAAAGCGTCGTGCTTCCCAGCCTTTGGATCTGCCCTCTGCCGGCTCTACCTTTAAGCGGCCTGTAGGCGGCTATGCCGCTGCCCTCATCGATCAGGCAGGACTAAAGGGCTTCCGTGTTGGAGATGCGGCAGTGTCCACCAAACACGCAGGCTTTGTAGTGAATCTGGGTCAGGCTACGGCGGAAGATGTACTGACCCTGATTGAAGAAATCAAGAAGCGGGTATTGGATACCAGCGGAATACTGCTAGAGCCGGAGGTCGTCCGGCTGTAAGGGAGAGGATATCCTCTCTCGGCACAGAGGAAGGAGAGAGGATCATGTCTTTTTCATCTCAGGTCAAGACAGAAATATGCAGGCTGCTGCCTCAGAAGAAGTGCTGCGCCATTGCCCAGTGCTATGGCATCCTGTTGTTTTGCAATACCTTCCACCGGGAGGCCATCCGCATTGTGACGGAAAGTAAGGAACTGATGGCAGCCCTTCCCAAGCTGTTAAGAAAGGCTTTCGGCTTTGAGTTTGATGTGCAGCCCGAACCCGCTCCCGGCAAGCAGGTCTTTTCCGTAACTGACCCTGCAAAGCTGCGGACGATTTTGGAAACCTATGGCTTCTCTCCGGAGGATACCGTGGCGCTGCACATCAATCTGGGCGTTCTGGAAGAGGACTGCTGCAAATCCTCCTTCCTCCGTGGGGCATATCTGGCAGGTGGCTCAGTGACCGACCCGGAAAAGGGCTACCATTTGGAGCTGACCACCTCCCACGGCTTCGTGGCAAGAGAAGCCTACTCCCTCATTGAAGAGCTTTTGGGGGCATACCCCAAGCAGGCCGCCCGAAGCGGCAGCAGTGTCCTATATTTTAAGCAAAGCGACTTAATAGCCGACTTTTTGACCCTTCTGGGTGCCCCGGTCAGTGCCATGGGTCTGATAGAAGCCAAGCTGGAAAAAGAACTGAACAACAAGGTCAACCGCCGCTGTAATTGCGATGAGGCCAACACCTCCAAGGTGGTGGATGCCGCCCAAGAGCAGCTTGCCGCCATCCGCATTTTGGAGAGCCGGGGGATTTTGGAAACCCTGCCCCCCAAGCTTTTGCAGGCAGCCCAGGCCAGACTGGAGAACCCGGAATCATCCTTAACAGAGCTGGCGGGACTGATGGAGCCGCCTATCACCAAATCTTCCATGAGCCACAGATTAAAGCGGCTGGTGGAGCTGAGCCGGGAGGAAACATAATGGGATTTGTGCATTTACATCTCCATACGGAATTTAGCCTTCTGGACGGCGCTTGCCGCATTGGCAAGCTTATGGAGCGGGTGAAGGAACTGGGGCAGGATGCCGTAGCTATTACAGACCACGGTGTCATGTACGGTGTCATCGATTTTTATAAAGCTGCCATGGCAGCAGGGGTCAAGCCCATTATCGGCTGCGAGGTCTATGTTGCCCCACGGAGCATTTCCGACCGTGTCCACGGCATTGACAACGAAGCCAACCACTTAGTCCTTCTGTGTAAGGACATGGAAGGCTATGCCAATCTTTCTGCTCTGGTATCCGAGGGCTTTGTTCACGGCTTTTACGGAAAGCCCAGAGTGGACTTGGCGCTTCTCCGGCAGCACAGCAAGGGCCTGATCGCCCTGTCTGCCTGCCTTGCCGGTGCCATTCCCCAAAGGCTTTTGAAGGAAGACTATGAAGCTGCCCGGGACTATGCTTTGGAGCTGTCGGGCATCTTCGGCAAGGACAATTTCTATCTGGAATTGCAGGATCACGGCATCCCGGAGCAGCGAGCCGTAAATCAGGGCATTTGCCGCATTGCCAGAGAAACCGGACTTCCCCTGGTTGTGACCAATGATGCCCATTACCTGCGGAAAGAGGATGCCAAGATCCAGGATGTGCTTTTGTGCATCCAGACGGCCAAGACTGTAGATGACCCCAAGCGGATGCGCTTTGAAGGGGAGGAGTTCTATGTCAAAAGCGAGGAGGAGCTGCGGCAGCTTTTCCCCGTGGCAGAGGAAGCCTTTGAAAATACAGTAAAAATTGCCCAGCGGTGCAATGTGGAGTTTGTATTCAATGAATACAAGCTGCCCTCTTTCCCAGTGCCCCATGGGTTTACCAAC
This sequence comes from Faecousia sp., assembly GCA_045632785.1. GTDB lineage: Bacteria > Bacillota > Clostridia > Oscillospirales > Oscillospiraceae > Faecousia. The sequence goes on along the minus strand of JAZQXK010000099.1, from coordinate 34,429 downwards.
GAGGAATATTTCCGCAAATTGTGCTATGACGGCTTCCGGGAGCGGTATGAAGATCCACCGGAGGACTATGTGCAGCGGTTGGAGTATGAGATCGGGGTCATCAGCAAAATGGGGTATGTGAATTACTACCTTATTGTCTGGGACTTTATCCGCTATGCCAAGGAGCAGGGGATCCCGGTTGGGCCGGGCCGTGGCTCCGGCGCAGCCTCCATTGTGGCCTACTGTATGCACATTACAGAAGTTGACCCCATGAAATACGCTTTGATCTTCGAGCGCTTCCTGAACCCGGAACGGGTCAGTATGCCCGACTTTGATACGGACTTCTGCCAGGAGCGCAGAGGCGAGGTCATTGAGTATGTGATGAAAAAATACGGTGCTGACCATGTGGCCCAGATCGTCACCTTCGGCACCATGGCTGCCCGTGCCGCCATTCGGGATGTAGGCAGAGCATTGAACTTTACCTATGGTGAAACCGATGTGGTTGCAAAGGCTGTGCCTACCACTTTGCACATCACCCTGGAGGAAGCCCTGCAGGTATCCCCCCAGTTAAAGGAGATGTACGACGGGGACGAGCGGGTAAAGCTTCTCATTGACACGGCAAGAGCTTTGGAGGGTATGCCCCGCAACACCTCCACCCATGCTGCGGGCGTGGTCATTACGGATCAGCCGGTGCAGGTCTATGTGCCGCTGTCCAGAAACGATGAAACTGTGGTCACCCAGTACACCATGACCACCATTGAGGAGTTAGGTCTTCTGAAAATGGACTTTTTGGGTCTTCGCAACCTGACCGTCATTGACGAAGCAGAGCGGGAGATCCGGAAAACCGACCCCAACTTCTCTATGAGCAGCATTTCCTGGGACGACCCGGAGACCTTCGCTATGGTAGCCGAGGGAAAGACCCAGGGCGTGTTCCAGTTGGAATCCGCAGGCATTACCAATGTTTGCGTCAACATGAAGCCCACCTCTGTGGAGGATATGACGGCTATTGTGGCACTCTACCGCCCCGGCCCTATGGACTCCATCCCCAAATTTATTGCCAACAAGCAGAACCCCAGAAGAATTACTTATAAAACTCCCTTGTTAGAGCCGATTCTTCGGGTCACCTATGGCTGTATCGTCTATCAGGAGCAGGTTATTGAAATTTTCCGTTCTCTGGCAGGCTATACCATGGGTCAGGCAGATAACATCCGCAGAGCCATTTCCAAGAAAAAGCAGAAGGTCATCGAGGAAGAACGGAAGGTCTTTGTCTATGGTGACGAAAAGCAGGGTATCCCTGGCGCGGTTGCCAAGGGGGTATCCGAGGCAGCTGCCCAGTCCATTTATGACGAGATCGTCGACTTCGCCAACTATGCCTTTAATAAGGCTCATGCGGTGTGCTATGCGGTGGTGTCCTACCAGACCGCCTGGCTGAAATGTCACTACCCCTGGCAATATATGGCGGCTCTTATGACCTCTGTTTTGGACAGCACCGACAAAATTGCCGACTACATTGCTGAATGTAAGAACATGGGCATCCGTGTCCTGCCCCCGGACATTAACCGCTCCGAGGATAAGTTCACCGTGGAAAAAGAGGGTATCCGCTTTGGCCTGGGCGCTGTTAAGAACATCGGCAGAGGCTTTATTCGTTCCGTTGCGGAGAAGCGAATTGCGGGAGGGGACTTCCGCTCCTTAGAGGACTTCGTGCAGAGAATGGGCGAAGGGGAAATCAACAAGCGCATGGTGGAAAATCTGGTCAAGTGCGGCGCTATGGACTGCTTTGGCCTGTTCCGCAGTCAGCTCCTTTTTATGTATGAGGATGTAATGAATGCTGTAGCGGACAACCGCCGCAGAAATGTGGAAGGTCAGCTTGGGCTCTTTGCCATGGAGGAAGAGAGCCTTCCCGGCAGTCAGGTGCCCATCCCCGGCCTGAAGGAAGCACCCAAAAGTGAGCTTATGGCCATGGAGAAGGAGGCCACCGGCCTGTACCTCTCCGGGCATCCCATGGATGACTACCGGGCCATGCTTCGCAATACCCATGTGCTTCCCATCAGCAGCCTGATGGATGAAGATGCCCAGATGAAGGATGATACCATCGTATCTGTGGCAGGCATCGTGCAAAAGGTGAAGCTAAAAACTACCAAAAATAACTCCATGATGGCCTATGTGACACTGGAAGACGATACCGGAAGCATTGAGCTGATCGTGTTCTCCAATGCCCTAAACCAGTATGGAGCGCACTTAAAGGAAAATCAGGCGGCAGTGGTCATAGGAAGGCTCTCCATGCGGGATGAAAAAGAGCCCCAGATCGTTGTAAACCGGGCTCGCCCCATTTCCGACTATGCCAATATGCAGCCCGAGGAAGCTCCCACCCCAGCCTCCGCTCCTGTGGCTAAGCCCAGAGAAGGCAAGCTCTATCTGCGGATTCCTTCGGAGGATGGGCCGGTTTTTCCAAAGGTAAAGGCCATTGTGGGAATGTTCCCCGGTGAAAGCAGCCTGGTCTGCGTCTTTGCCGATTCCGGTGTGCGCCGGGGAAGCCGCTGCGCATTGGATGAGGATATGATCCGGGAACTGATTAGCCTGTTGGGCAAGGAAAATGTGGTTGTCCGGTAAGAAAATCGAAAATTTGTTCGATAAAATTTCAAAGGAAATCTTGCATTTACCTGAAAAATAAGTTATAATAACTTGATAACATTTTAAGAAGGAAGGAGGGCTTGCCCTTGAAAAAGAAGATCCTTATTTTGCTGGTGGCAGCGTCCCTGCTTCTGTCCGGCTGTACCATGAAAACCATGGATCAGCTCTACAGCTTGCCTAAGCGCTCTCAGGATTATTACGAGCTGCAAACCGCCATCGACCGGGTCATGCCGGGGCTTTCCTATTGCGCTCCGGTGCAGGGAGAGGACAGGCAGACTGTCCAGCTTGCGGATCTCACCGGTGACGGTGTGGCAGAAGCGATCCTCTTTGCCAAGGGGGCTGGCGAAAAGCCCTTAAAGGTCTTCGTCTTTGCCAAGCGGGGTGGGGTCTACACAGACATTGCCCGGATGGAATTTTCCGGCACAGCCTTCTCCCGGATTGAGTACGCCCAGCTGGATGGCAAGCCCGGTCAGGAGTTGATTATCGGTCGTCAAATGGGCAACGAGCTGCTGCACACCCTGTCTGCCTACTCCTTTGAAGATGACATTATGCAGGCTGTCTTAACCGCAGGCTATACCCGGTTTTTGACCTTCGATCTGGATGCCGACGGGACACGGGAGCTGTTTGTCCTTCGTCCCGGCAGTGAGGCGGGAAATGGTGTGGCAGAGCTGTACCGCATGGAAAACGGCCTTATGGAGCGAGCCATGGAGGCGGTTATGTCCGTGCCGGTGGAAAATCTCAAGCGCATCGTCACCGGCGGCCTGTGGGAGGATACCAAGGCGGTATTCGTTGCCAGCGCCTATGATGAAAATACCATCATCACCGATGTGTATGCCCTGGTGGAGGGACGCTTTACCAATGTTTCCCTCTCTGCGGACTCTGCCACCAGTGTGAAAACCATTCGCAACTACTATGTCTATGCCGACGATATTGATGGCGACGGCTTAATTGAGCTGCCCGCCCTGGTGCAGGCCAGGGATCAGGAGGCGCAGATCCACCAGGACTTTATCCGCTGGTATAACCTGACCCCCCAGGGGCAGGAGGAAGAAAAGATTTTCACCTTCCATAACTACACAGGCCGCTGGTTCGTGCGGCTCAATAGCTCCTTGATTTGGCAAATGCAGGTGAGCATGGGAGGCGACCGGGGATACACACCGGGTTATGTCTTTACCCAAAGCGGTGAAACACTGTTTACCATCTATGCCTATACCGGAGAGAACCGGGACACTGCTGCCCTGGAAGACGGAGGCTTTATTTTAAGCAAAACAGACGAGGTGACCTACGGTGCGGTTTTAGGCACAGGCGCCCAGGGGGCAGGGATCACCCAGGATACCCTTACGGAAAACTTTAACTTCATCCGGGAGGATTGGAAGACCGGGGAAACCTAAGGAGGAATGATACTGTGAAAAAGGTACTCATCATGGAAGACGAGGTCAATATCCGCAGCTTTGTGGTCATCAACCTGCGCCGTGCCGGTTATGATGCCGTTGAAGCAGGCACCGGAGCAGAGGCTTTGGAGCGGATTCGGGAGAATCCGGATATTGGGGTAGCCATTTTGGATATTATGCTGCCGGATATGGACGGCTTCGAGGTCTGTCGCCACATCCGTGCCAACAACAATAAGATCGGCATTATTATGCTCACTGCCAGAACGCAGGAAATGGACAAGGTCACCGGCCTTATGACCGGTGCAGATGACTATGTGACCAAGCCCTTCTCCCCGGCAGAGCTCACTGCCCGCATCGACGCCCTCTACCGCCGTGTAGGTGGGGACAGTGCTGCGGATATGGAACTGATCTCCCAGGGGCCTTTTACCATCAATTTGAGAAACCGCTCTCTGGAGAAAGGGGACGAGAAAATTCGCCTGACTCAGGTGGAGTTTGCCATTATGAAGCTGTTTATGCAGAACCCCGGCAGAGCCCTCTCCCGGGAAGATGTGATGACAGAGGTCTGGGGCCCGGATTATGAGGGCGAACTGAAGATCGTGGATGTGAATATCCGCCGTCTGCGCCTGAAGATCGAGGACGATGCCACAAAACCCAGATACATTACCACAGTTTGGGGGTTCGGGTATAAGTGGGGCAGCTAAGAAGGAGATCGGGCAGGCAGCATAAGACCCACCTGTCCTTTAAGGGCCTGCGTGGCCGCTGGCTGACCCATACAGTTGTGCCGGTGATCGCCCTGTCCCTGGCTTGCGTGATTCTGGTCACCCTGGCTTTTGCCGGATATTATACCTCCAACATCCGGGCAGATATGCGCCATCGGGCCAAGACCACCACAGGCTTTTTTGCCAACTATATCGGCCAGAGCTACCATGAATACTATCAGTCCTGCATGACCTATGCCATGGACTTCGACGAGAAAGATAACATCGAGCTGCAGTTTATCGACACCAAGGGTCGCCTGGTGGCTTCTTCCTACGGCCTGTGGGCAGGGAAGACCCCCAGTACCTCCGACATAGCAGATGCCATTGCAGCCAAGGAGATCAAGACCTTTCTGGGTCGTGACCCGGATACCCGGGAGCGGATTCTGGCAGTGTCCAGCCCCATGCTCTACAGCAACGGCGAGGTCATCGGCGTTTTGCGCTATGTGACCAGTCTGCGCCTGGTGGAGCGGCAGGTTGCATCCGTTTTTCTGGTTGCGCTGTTTTTAGGGTGTTTGCTAGTTCTGGTGGTTTATATCAGCAGCCGCTATTATATCCGCTCTATTTTGCAGCCTGTAGCAGAGATCACAGCGACGGCAAAGCGCATTGCCGGCGGCAGCTACGGCGCCCAGATCGCCACCCGGTATGACGACGAGATCGGTGAGCTGGCACAGACCATCAACGATATGTCCCACAAGATCAGCCAGAATGAGAAAATGCAGACGGAGTTCATTTCTTCTCTTTCTCATGAGCTGCGCACCCCTCTGACCGCCATCAGCGGCTGGAGTGAGACTCTTCTGGCAGGAGATTCTTTCGACCCGGAGGAAACCCGCCGGGGTATCTCTATCATTCAAAGAGAGAGCCGCCGCCTGACGGAAATGGTCATGGGTCTTCTGGAATTTACCCGGATGCAGGATGGGCGCATGACCCTGAATGTGGAAATGGCAGATATTCGGGCAGAATTTGAGGATACCTCTTATATGTACGGCTCCCGGCTGCGGCAGGAGGGCATTACCCTCACCGTTTTAGACAGTGACGAGGACATCCCCGAGATCCCCTGTGATCCCAAGCGGCTGCGGCAGGTACTTCTGAACCTTCTGGACAATGCCGCCAAGCACGGAGGAGAAGGCAAGCGGATTGAAGCCTCCATCCACTTGGAAAATAAGGATGTAGCCATTCGTGTCCGGGACTTTGGCCCCGGCATCCCGGAGGACGAGCTGCCTCTGGTGAAAAAGAAATTTTATAAGGGAAGCTCCAAGGCCAGAGGAAGCGGTATCGGTCTGGCTGTGTGCGATGAGATTGTGGAAATGCACGGAGGATCCCTCACTTTGGAAAACGCACCCGGCGGTGGAACTCTGGTTACAGTCAGACTTCCCGTGGCGGGTCTGTAAGGAAAGGCGAATACCATGAAAAAAGAAAAACCCGTTTCTCAGGAAAAATTTAAGACCATGATCGGCGGTCAGGCTTTGATCGAAGGCATTATGATGCGTGGCCCGGAGAAGGACGCCACCGTCATCCGTGGCAAAGATGGCCTGCAGATCGAAGTGAAGAACAGAAAGATGCTCCCGGAGAAGTCCATTCTTCGTTGGCCCCTGATCCGTGGCGTGTATAACTTCTTCGATTCCAATGTGGTAGGTGTCAAGGCCATTATGCGCTCTGCAGACCTTTCTCCGGAGGAAATGCAGGAGGAAGAACCCTCCAAGCTGGATCTTTGGCTGGAAAAGAAGCTGGGGGACGAGAAGTTCCAGAAGCTTCTCATCGGTATTGCGGTCTTTTTGGGCCTTGCCATGTCCGTGGGTCTGTTTTTCCTGATCCCCATGGTAGTGGGCAGCTTCTTCTATGAATTGGTTGACAGTACCGTTCTGGTCAACCTGATTGAAGGTCTGGTAAGAGTCGTCATTTTTGTGGCCTATATGTACCTGATATCCCGAATGAAGGACATGAAAAGACTCTTCTCTTACCACGGGGCAGAGCATAAGACCATCCGCTGTTATGAGGCAAAGCTTCCTCTGACTGTGGAGAATGTGAGAATCCAGACCCGGCGGCATCCCCGCTGCGGCACAAGCTTTCTGTTTGTGGTGATGATTCTCTCCATTCTGGTGTTCTCGGTGGCATCCTCTGCGCTTCTGGCGGCTGTTCCTTCTCTGGAGCTGATGCGGGGCACCTTCCTCTTTAAGCTGATCATGATCGGCTACAAGCTGCTGCTTTTGCCTCTGGTTGTGTCTATCAGCTATGAGATCAACCGCTGGGTGGGAAGAAAAGACAATTTCCTCACCAAGATCGTCACCGCTCCCGGCCTGTGGTTCCAGAGCTTCACCACCAACGAGCCGGACGATTCCATGATCGAGGTGGCCATTACCGCATTGGAAGCTGTGGTGCCCGAAAAGGAAGGGACAGACCAATGGTAAAAAAATACGCGGAGCTCTATGTCCAGGCCCGTCGTGAGCTTATGGCTGTGGAGAACACCCAAAGAGCGGAAATGATCGCCAAGGAGCTGATCTGTGCCGCCTCCGGCCTAAAGCATACAGAGTTGATCGCCCACCGGGATCACTATGCCTCTCAGGATGTGTGCCAGACCTTCCGGGGCTATTTAGACCGGGCCGTGGCAGGAGAACCCCTTGCTTATATTTTGGGAGAATGGGACTTTTTCGGAATGACCCTTGTGGTGACTCCCGATGTTCTCATTCCCAGGGACGATACCTGTGCCCTGGTAGAATTAGCCATTGAACAGGCGGTGCTGCTCAAGGAAGACCCCAGAATTTTGGATCTTTGCACCGGCTCCGGCTGCGTAGGTCTGGCCATTGCCCAAAAGGTGAAAGACAGTAGGGTAACATTGGCGGATGTTTCCAGAGAAGCGTTGGCAGTGGCAAAGAAAAATGCCGCCAACCTGAGGCTGAACGGCAGAGTTGGCTGCGTGCATGCCGATGCTCTGGGAGATCCACCGGCATTTTTGGGCACATTTGATATGATCGTATCCAATCCTCCCTATATTCGCACAGAAGAAATGGGAGAGTTAGAACCCAGTGTACGGGATTTTGAGCCCCATTTGGCGCTGGATGGAGGTCTGGACGGACTGGATTTCTACCGCTCCATTATAGAAAATTATACCAAGGCACTAAAGCCGGAGGGCCTGATAGCCCTGGAATTTGGCATGGGGCAGGGGGACGATGTGTGCCGCCTGCTGGAAGCCAAGGGCTTTGAGATACTCACGAGAAAGAAAGATTTTGGCGGAATCGAGCGGGCAGTGATTGCTCGGAAAACACAGGAAGGAAGATAAAACATGGCATCTAAGAAAACAAATTACGAAGCTCCCACCCCTGCAGGTGACAAGAAAAAAGCACTGGAAACCGCACTTGCCCAGATTGAAAAGACCTATGGTAAGGGCACTGTGATGCGCCTGGGCGACCGCCCGGAAATGACCGTGGATGCCATTCCTACCGGATCTCTGGCGCTGGATGCTGCTCTGGGTATCGGTGGCGTTCCAAAGGGCAGAATCATCGAGATCTATGGCCCGGAATCTTCCGGCAAGACCACTCTGGCTCTGCACATCCTGGCAGAGGCACAGAAGCGTGGCGGCGAAGTTGCTTTTGTGGACGCAGAGCACGCACTGGATCCCGACTATGCCGCAGCCTTGGGCGTAGATATCGACTCCATGCTGGTCTCCCAGCCGGATACCGGTGAGCAGGCTTTGGAAATTGCGGATGCTCTGGTTCGCTCCGGCGCTGTGGATGCGGTTGTTGTGGACTCCGTTGCTGCTCTGACCCCCCGGGCTGAGATCGAAGGCGAAATGGGCGACAGCTTTGTGGGTCTCCAGGCTCGACTCATGTCCCAGGCACTTCGCAAGCTGGCAGGCTCTATTAACAAGACCAACTGCGTGGTTATTTTCATCAACCAGCTTCGCATGAAGATCGGTGTCATGTATGGCAACCCCGAAACCACCACCGGCGGCAACGCACTGAAGTTCTATGCTTCCGTCCGTCTGGATGTGCGCCGCATCGAGTCCATTAAGAACGGCTCTGACATTGTAGGCAACCGCACCCGTGTTAAGGTCGTGAAGAATAAGGTAGCCCCTCCCTTCCGTGAGGCAGTGTTTGATATTATGTACGGCGAAGGCATTTCCAAGGGCGGAGAGCTGTTGGATCTGGCTGTGGAGCTGGAACTGGTGCAAAAGAGCGGCAGCTGGTTCTCCGTTGGGGATGAGCGCATCGGCCAGGGCAGAGATAATGCCAAGTCATACATTATGAACCATCCGGAGCTCATGGAGTCATTGGAGGAGCAGGTTAGAGAGAATATGTATAAGCTCCAGGCCGGCATGAAGGCCAGAGGCCCTGCCAAGGGTGCAAACCAGGGCGTAAGCGTGGGTGCGGAAGACTTCGGTGATGAGGGTTGAGTTCCTTTTACCACGCCCGGACAGGGCGGGAAGATATAAAGTAGAACTGTCCGACGGCACTTTTATGAAGCTCTACCCCCAGACTGTTGCAGACTACGGTATCTACACCGGCAAAGAACTGACCCCGGAGGAATATGATTCCTTAAAGCAGGGGGCAGGGCAGATGTCAGCCAAAATGCGGGCGGTCAGGATCGTGGCGGCAGGCAGTGTGTCCGAAGGGGATTTGGAATCCCGGCTGCGCCACAAGGGGGAGAGCTCCGAGGATGCCAGAGATGCGGTCGCCTGGATGCGGGAGCTGTCTTTGATAGATGACTTAACCACGGCAAAGCAGCTTGTGCGCCGTGGGGTTGCCAAGGGCTATGGCATCAACCGCCTGCGGCAAATGTTATATGAAAAAAAGATCCCAAGGGAACTTTGGGACGAGGCTTTGGAGGATCTTCCGGAGCCGGATGATGATATCATGTCCTTCCTGCGTCAGCGATTGGGAGCGGAGTGGGACAACAAGGAGGAAAAACGAGCCATTGATGCACTTATGCGCAGGGGGCACACCTGGGGGGATATCCGCAGGTGCCTGTCCCGGCTGGGGACATCCATGGAATATGAACCGGAGGAATGACCATGGCAAATATTGGCTTTATCTCACTGGGCTGTGCAAAAAATCAGGTAAACTGTGAGCAGATGATGTACCGGCTGCAGGAGGCAGGGCATACCCTCTTGCCTGGGCTGGAAGGTGCTGATGTAGTGATCATCAACACCTGCGGCTTTATTGATTCCGCAAAATCCGAAGCCATTGATAATATCATTATGGCAGGAGGGCTGAAAGAAGCGGGGCTAATCGGCAAGATCTTAGTTACGGGCTGCCTTTCCCAGCGGTATCAGGATGAGATCCTGCAGGAAATGCCGGAGGTAGACGGCCTTCTGGGCACCGGCAGCTATAATGACGTGGTGGCTGCTGTGGAAAAGCTTCTGGAAGGGGAGCCTGTGAGCCTTTTTGGCAGCATTCATGCCCCGGAGGAAGAGTGCGGCAGAGTTCTCACCACCCCCCAACACTACGCCTACTTAAAAATTGCCGAGGGCTGCGACAACCGCTGCGCCTACTGTGTCATTCCCGGTCTGCGTGGAAAATACCGCAGCCGCCAAATGGACGATGTGCTGTACGAAGCCAGAATGTTGGCTGCCGATGGGGTCAAAGAACTGATCGTCATTGCCCAGGACACCAGCCGGTACGGCAAAGACCTGCCCGGACACAAGCGGCTTCTTCCCCAGCTTCTCAGAGAGCTGTGTAAGATCGACGGCATCCATTGGGTGAGAGTCCACTACCTGTACCCCGATGAAATGGACGATGAGCTCATTGATGTACTGGCAACGGAGGAAAAGATCGTTAAATATCTGGACATTCCCATTCAGCATATTAACGACGGTATTTTGAAGCGGATGAACCGCCGGGGCAATGGTCAGTATGTAAGAAACCTGTTCCGAAAGCTGAGAGAAAGACTGCCCGGTCTGGTGATCCGCACCAGTCTGATCACCGGCCTTCCCGGTGAGAGGGAGGAAGAATTTGAGGAGCTGTGTCAGTTTTTGAAGGAAGCCAAGTTGGAGCGGGTGGGCGCCTTCGCCTTCTCTCCCGAGGAGGGCACACCCGCAGCGGAAATGGAGCGGCCCGACAGTGAGGTTGCCGCAGAAAGAGCGGAGATCGTGGAGCGGCTGCAGTCCAGAATCATGGACGAGTACAATGCTTCTCTCATGGGCAAGACCTTGGAAGTGCTTTCCGACGGCTATGACCCGGAGGCAGATTTGTACTACGGCAGAACCTATGCCGACTCTCCCGACATTGACGGCAGAGTGTGGTTCGCTTCTGAAAGAACAGTGAAGACCGGCACCTTCGCCATGGTTAAGATTACAGAGGCAAGAGATGGGGAGTTGTTTGGACAGGAGGCAACTTTATGACAACAGCAACAAAAATCACCCTGAGCCGGATTTTTATGATCCCGGTTTTTATGACCTTTATGTACTTGGGAAACGCAGGGCCCAATATTTGGATGCTGCTGTCCCTGATTGTATTTATTCTTGCCAGTGTGACAGACTATATTGACGGCTACATTGCCAGAAGCCGGAATCAGGTCAGCAACCTGGGCAAATTCCTGGATCCCCTGGCAGATAAGGTTCTGGTCATTGCGGCCATGTGTGTGTTCTGTCAGTGGAATATGTGGCCTGCCTGGGCGCTGATGATCATACTCACCCGGGAATTTGCGGTCACCGGTCTGCGCCTGGTGGCAGTGGGCAACGGCACAGTGATTGCTGCCGGCTGGTCAGGCAAGGTGAAAACCGCCTGCACCATGGTGGGTTTGTGCTGCCAGATGGCCTTCCCTCAGTGGGTACTGCTCCGCTGGGTGGTCATTGTCCTGGTTACGGTGACTACGGTCTATTCCGGCATTGAGTATTTTGTGAAAAACTGGAAGTGCCTTTGGAGCAACTCTTGACAAGGCAACAGTCAAAATGATAGAATGAACCAAACTGAATATCACGAAGAACGGAAAGAGTAAGATGGCGAAAACCCCAGAGAGCCCGGGTCATTGGCTGGAAGCCCGGGTGGCAGGAACTGTCCCAAGTGCGTCCGGGAGTGAAGGGGAGACCCCGCCTGACCTGCGTTACCGGTCTTAGTGATAAATCAGAGTGGAACCGCGAGCGATGCCCGCCTCTTGAATGGAACTGTTCAAGAGGCGGTTTTTTCTAAAGTATGGAAAGGATGATTTTCTATGTATTTGTATAACTCTCTCAGCCATAAGAAGGAACTGTTCGTGCCCAACCACCCCGACATCGTCAAGATGTACACCTGCGGCCCTACGGTCTACCACTTTGCCCACATTGGCAACCTCCGCAGCTACATTATGGAAGATGTGCTGGAAAAGTACCTGCGCTATGTGGGCTATAACGTCAAGCGTGTTATGAACATCACCGATGTAGGTCATCTGGCTTCCGATGCAGACACCGGCGAGGATAAGATGCTCAAGGGCGCCAAGCGGGAAAAGAAGTCCGTCATGGAGATTGCCCAGTTCTATACCGATGCTTTCTTTGCCGACTGCGGAAAGCTGAACATCAAGACTCCCGATGTGGTAGAGCCTGCCACCGGTTGCATCGACGAGTTTATCAAGCTGGTCTCCGGCCTTATGGATAAGGGCTTTGCCTACTTTGCCGGAGGCAATGTGTACTTCGATACCTCCAAGCTGGAAAAGTACTATGTTTTCAATGACCACAACGAGGAAGACCTGGAAGTGGGCGTCCGGGAAGGCGTAGAAGAAGACTCCAACAAGCGGAATAAGAACGATTTTGTTTTGTGGTTCACCAAGTCCAAGTTTGAAGATCAGGCCCTCAAGTGGGATTCTCCCTGGGGTGTTGGCTATCCCGGTTGGCACATTGAATGCTCCGGCATTTCCCTCAAGCACTTGGGCGAGGACTTAGACCTGCACTGCGGCGGTATTGACAATGCCTTCCCTCACCATACCAACGAGATCGCCCAGAGTGAGGCCTTCCTGGGTCACAAGTGGTGCAACTACTGGTTCCATGTGCACCACCTGAACACCGAGGGCGGCAAAATGTCTAAGTCCAAGGGCGAGTTCCTCACCGTTTCCCTTCTGGAAAGCAAGGGTTTCGACCCCATGGCTTACCGCTACTTCTGCCTCCAGAGCCACTACCGCCGCAATCTTGTCTTTAGCTGGGAGAACCTGACCAACGCCGCCGGTGCTTACGAAAAGCTCATTGCCAAGATCGCTGCCCTGACCCCCAAGGATGGGGAAACTGTGGACGAAGCTGCATTTGCCTCCCTCCGTGAGCGGTTCTGCAAGGCCATGGACGGTGACCTCAACACCTCCCTGGCAGTTACAGCCCTGTACGATGTTCTCAAGGCGAAGACAAACGATGCCACCAAGCTGGCAGCTTTGGAAGACTTTGACCGGGTTCTCAGCCTGGATCTCATTGCTCACGCACAAAAGGTTCGGGAAGCAGCCAAGTCACAGGAAGAAGCATGGGAAAGCGACCCGGAGATCGATGCCCTGGTTGTCCAGAGAACCGAAGCCAAGAAGGCAAAGAACTGGGCGGAGGCCGACCGCATTCGTGACGAGCTGAAGGCCAGAGGCATTACCATCATCGACACCCCTCAGGGCGCGAAGTGGAGACGGGATTGATATGAAGCTTGTCATTTTAGACGGCAACAGCGTGGTAAACCGTGCCTTTTATGGGGTGCGGCTTCTGACCAACAGTAAGGGCAAGTTTACCAACGCCATTTTCGGATTTATGAATATTTTGCAGAAGGTGGAGCATGAGGAAAAGCCCGATGCCATCTGCGTGGCCTTTGACCTGAAAGGTCCCACCTTCCGCCATTTACAATACGATGGCTATAAGGCCACCCGCCACGGTATGCCGGATGAACTGGCTCAGCAGATGCCGAAACTCAAGGAAGTCCTGGATGCCATGAACATCCCCATGTTCTCCTGCCAGGGCTGGGAAGCTGACGATGTGATCGGCACAGTGGGGCGTATTTGTAAGGAAACGGACTGGGACTGTGTTATCGTCACCGGTGACCGGGACAGCCTGCAGCTTGTAGATGACCGTGTTACCGTCAATCTGGTGGTGACCAAGAGTGGTCAGACTGTTTCCACTCCCTATACCCCCCAGGTCTTCCGGGAGGAATACGGCTTCGAGCCTCCCATTATGGTGGACTTGAAGAGCCTTATGGGAGATTCTTCCGACAATATCCCCGGTGTAGCCGGGGTAGGGCCCAAGACTGCAACCGACCTTCTTTTGAAGTTCGGCACCATGGAGGGAGTCTATGCCAATTTGGAAGATTCCTCCATCCGTCCCAAGCTGCGGGAAAAGCTGGAGGCAGGCCGGGAAAATGCCATTTTGTCCTACGATTTGGCAACCATTCGCCGCAATGCTCCCATTGTTTTCTCCCCGGAACAGTGCATGATCCAGGAACCGGACAAGGAGCGGCTTTATGCTCTTTTCGTGGATCTGGAATTTACCAAGCTTATTGAAAAGTACGGCCTTCGCCCCACAGAGCCCAAAGTTCGGGCGCAGAAGGAGCAGAAGAAGCTGTGCCGTGGATGCTGTCTGCCACCTGCGGACACCTTCTGCGCCGTAACCGTGGGGGAGGATGGCTCTGTGGCGGTTGCCTGGGAGGGTGGCATCTGTACTGTTGCCCCTCTGGAGCGCACCGGGGAGCTGGATAGGCTCTTGGAAAGCAGCAGCCCCAAGGTGTGCAGTGACCTGAAGACCACCTTGCATCTTTTGGATGAAATGGGAATCCAGGGCGGCAGCTTCGTATTTGATACTGCCCTGGCAGCCTATGATTTGAACCCATCCCAGTCGGATTATTCTGTTTCCAAAATCGCTATGCAGTATCTCAGCCGGGAGTGCGCTTCCGTGGAGGATGAAGCGGAGGCCATCTGGCAGCTTTACCCCATTTTGCAGGAAGAGCTGACCGGGAAAGGCATGGATAAGCTGTATGAGGAGATCGAGCTGCCCCTTTGCCGGGTACTTTATGACATGGAAAAGCAGGGCGTTGCCGTGGACAGAGGAGCCCTGGAAGAATTTGGTTCCATGCTCTCTCAGCGGATTGGGGCTTTGGAAGAAGAGATTTACAGCCATGCCGGTGGGGAATTTAACATTCTTTCCCCTAAGCAGTTGGGAGAGATTCTCTTTGAAAAATTGCAGTTTCCCCCGGTAAAAAAGACAAAAACCGGCTATTCCACCAACGCAGAAGTTCTTGAAAAGCTGAAAAAGCATCACCCCATTATCCCCCTTATTCTGGACTACCGGATGCTTACCAAGCTGAAATCCACCTATGCCGACGGACTTCTCAAGGTCATCGCCTCCGATGGCAGAATCCACACCACCTTCCAGAATATGGTTACGGCTACAGGAAGACTGTCTTCCACCGAGCCCAACCTGCAAAACATCCCTGTCCGCACAGAGCTGGGCAGCGAAATTCGCCGGATGTTCGTGCCTCGCGAGGGGTGGGTCTTCGTGGATGCGGACTACAGCCAGATTGAGCTGCGTGTCCTTGCCCACATTGCCCAAGACCCTCTTATGGGGGATGCCTTCCGGGCAGGACAGGACATTCACACCACCACCGCTTCTCAGGTTTTCGGTGTTCTCCCGGAGGAAGTGACTCCTTTGCAGCGGCGTAACGCCAAGGCGGTCAACTTTGGCATTGTCTACGGCATCTCCGAGTTCTCTTTGTCGGAAGACATCGGTGTCTCCCGGTGGGAGGCAAAGAACTATATCGACTCCTACCTGCAGCGGTACAGCGGTGTCAAGCGGTATATGCATGAAATCGTAGAAGCCGCCAAAAACCAGGGCTTTGTCACCACGGCCTACGGCCGCCGCCGCTACATCCCGGAGATCAAGAGCAGCAATTATAACATCCGTCAGGGGGCAGAGCGCATTGCTCTTAATACCCCTATTCAGGGCACAGCCGCTGACATTATTAAGCTGGCTATGATCCGGGTGCATAAGGCTCTGGCAGAAAATAACTTGCAGGCCAAGCTGATCTTGCAGGTGCATGACGAGCTGATCGTGGAGTGTCCCCCGGAAGAAGCACGGCAGGTTCAGGCCATTGTGGCTGAGGAAATGGAGAAGGTGGCGAGTCTATCTGTTCCCCTTGTGGCGGAGGCTAAGACCGGAAAGACATGGTTGGATGCCAAATGAGTGAAATGAGAATCGCTCCCATGGAAAAAGCCCATGTGGAGAAAATTGCAGAATTAGAAAAGCTGTGCTTCTCTGCTCCCTGGAGCGAAAACAGCATTGCTTCCGAACTGGAAAACCCTCTGAGTCTGTGGTTTGTTGCCATGAGAGATGATGAACTTCTGGGCTATATCGGAAGCCAGACGGTTCTGGACGAAGCGGATATGATGAATGTAGCCGTGTTTCCGGAGGCAAGACGGCAGGGAGTAGGGAAGATGCTGATTACCACTCTGGTGGAAGCCTTAAAGGAAAAGGCTGTCCGCAGCCTGACATTAGAAGTCCGTGCCTCCAATGAAAGCGCAAAGGCTATGTATCATAAGTTGGGATTTTTAGAGGTAGGGCGCAGACCCAAGTATTATTTTGATCCCCGGGAGGATGCCTTGATCCTCCGAAAGGAGTGGGAAGTATGATTATTATGGCAGTGGAATCCTCCTGCGATGAAACTGCGGTTGCTCTGGTGGAAGACGGCAGAAAAGTCCTGGCAGACTGCATTTCCTCCCAGGTAGACCTGCACCGGATCTACGGCGGCGTTGTGCCGGAGATCGCTTCCAGAAAGCATATTGAGGCCATTTACGGACTGGCAGATCAGGCGCTGGTGCAAGCGGGGCTTACCCGAAAAGACATTGATGCGGTAGCTGTTACCTATGCCCCGGGGCTGATCGGTGCGGTGTTGGTTGGGGTCAACTTTGCTAAGGCCGCAGCTCTTTCTCTGGGTGTGCCCCTGATTCCGGTGCATCATATCCGTGGTCACATTGCCGCCAATTATCTGGCCTACCCGGAGTTAGAGCCACCTTTTGCCTGTTTGGTGGTTTCCGGCGGTCACACCACCTTAATTGATGTGAAGGACTATACCCGTATGGAGATCTTGGGCACTACCCTGGACGATGCGGCCGGCGAGTGCTTCGACAAGGTGGCAAGAGTTTTGGATATGCCATATCCCGGCGGTGCGGCTTTAGACAAGCGGGCACAGCGTGGAAAAGAAGGCCGCTACCCCTTGCCCCGCTCCAAAGCTGGGGAGAACCCTCTGGATATGTCCTTCTCTGGGCTTAAAACCGCTGCCATCAACCTGATCCACAACGCAAGGCAGAAGGGGGAGGAGATCGTGGTGGAGGACTTGTGTGCAGACTTCTCTGCTGCCGTGTCCGATACCTTAGTTCCCCGTGCCATGGAACTTCTGCGGCGCACCGGCTATAAAAAGCTGGCAGTTGCCGGTGGCGTAGCCGCCAATTCCCGGATCCGTCGGGACATTCTGGCTGCTGCGGAAAAGTTAGGGGCAGAGGTCTATATGCCGCCTCTGAAGCTATGCGGTGATAACGGAGCTATGATCGGCGCACAGGGCTATTACGAGTATCTGACCGGGAATCTGGCAGATATGACCCTCAATGCCTATGCCACCAAGTCCATTTTGGGCGAGGCTCTTTGATAAACCAATCCTACAGAGCATGCAAAAGGGACACCGACAAACCGGTGTCCCTGCTTTTTATATAGTTGAGTGAATGAAGGGGATTTTTTGTTTGGCGAGCAGCTTGGCTCAGAATTTGCTTGCACCTTTGTATAGGAATTGCATTTTACTAAAATTGGTCTGAGAATGTTGCTGCTTTCTGTGGAACGGTCAAGACCGTTCCCTGCGAAGCATTGGACAAACATCACCAGGAAAACAAACTGCCCACTGCCTTACGGCCTGCGGATAAAGAAATTCAGAACGAAAGCCACTGCCGCCAGAGCCAGCAGCAGCACAAAGGGCGCGGTATATGTGCCTGTTGTGGCATAAATGGAGCTGGTTACAGTTGCGGCAAAGGAGGCAAAGAGCAGCTTGGTGTTGTTGACACTGTAATTCATGGCAAAGTTCTTAGTGCCATAGAAAGCGGAGGTGAAGGTTGAACTGATGGTGGGGCTGGTGCCGTAGGAAAGGCCTGCCAGGCAAACAGATACCACTGCCAGAGGAAGACTGCCCATGGAAAGGGCAAGCAGCATAATGGCAGGGGAGAGGACGGTAATGATGTTGGAGATCAGCATGGCGGTCTTCCGTCCTAAGTAATCAAAGAGGACACCGCACAGCACCCGACCAAGGCCGTTGCACACAGAAAGGGCGCTGACCAGAGTAGTTACCATTTCCGGGATAGCCCCAATGGAACGGGTAACTTCACCTGCAAAGTTGAACATGGAGCTGCCCACGGCTGCGTGGAAGGTGCCGTATACATAGCATACCCAGAAGGCAGGGCTGCGGAGCATTTCTTTTGTGGAGAAATCCCGCTGCTCAAAATCTTCCTTTCTGCCTCTGCCTGGCTTGGGGGCAGGAAGACAGTCATCCTTTTTGGGGGCTTTCAGGAAGAAAACGCAGATGGCCAGGACGACGGTAATGAGGATGCCCAGACCCAGGAAAGTCTTTTCCCAGCCAATTCCGGGCTGATCAAAAAGCTTGGAGCAGACCTTGCCCACCACCATGGTGCTGAAGCCGAAGCACATCATCATAATGCCCGAGGCGACGCCCTTTTTGTCCGGGAACCAGGCATTGCCCAGAGATACGATGGTGTTATAGGCAAGACCCACACCGCCGCCAATGAGAATGCTGTAGGCTAAGTACAGAGATAGGATGCCGCCTTTCATATTCACTGTCCAGATGTAGCCGCCTAAGATCAGGGCAGCCGCTGTGAGGAAAATGGTTCTAAGGGAGAACCGCTTGACAAGAAGCCCGGAGAGGATGGAGCCAAGACAGAAAGCGCACATGGTTAGGGTGTAGGCCAGCGCAAGCTGGGGATCAGTCCAAGAGAAAGCCTCCTTTAGAGGGAGCTTAAAGATGGACCAGGCGTAAATGACACCGATGAAGATCAGGGCGATGCTTCCCATAATGAGGTAGAGCCAGCGCCGGGAGAGGTTGTTTTTCATGGCAAAATATCCTTTTTATGTTTTATTGGAGTAACTATCTATAATCTACTGGAAATTCCCTCTAATGTCAACAAAAACCGCCGCAGAAGGTGAACATCTGCGGCGGTAATTCCGGTATTTTTACTTCATCAGTCTGCAAACCAACTGGGTATAGGCCATGGGGTCATCCAAGGGAAGATCTGCCATGAGAAGTCCCTGGCAGTAGAGAAGGTTTGCAAAATTGGCTGCCTTCTCCGGCTCTGCGGTGACGGCTTCTTCCAGAGCCTTAAATGCGGTATGCTCCGGGTTTAGCTCCAGAATCCGTCCTGCGGTAAAGGCAAATTCCGGGTTCATTTTCTTCAAATACTTTTCCATCTCGAAGCTGATGCCGCCGTCAGGCACAAGGCTTACGGGGAAGCTGCCCAAATTGGAAGACAGGCGAACCTCTTTAACCTTTTCGCCCAGAGCTTCCTGCACGAAGGAAAGAACATCCTTGAGAGCCTCCGCCTTTTCTTCGGTCTCCTTCTTTTCTTCCTCTGTGGCAAGGCCAAGATCATCGGTAGTTACATTGCAGAAATCCTTTTCGGCAAACTGTACTAAAGTCTGGGGAATGAACTCATCCACATCCTCTGTAAACAGAAGCACATCGTAGCCCTTTTCGGTCAGGGCAGATACCTGGGGCAGCTTGGAAAGGCGATCCTTGCTTTCACCGGGGGCGAAGTAGATCTTCTCCTGACCCTCCGCCATAGCGTCTACATACTCCTGTAAGGAAACGAGCTTTTCTTCCTTCTTAGACCAGAACAGAAGCAGGTCCTTGCAGGCATCCTTGTTGGCACCGTACTGGGAAACAGTGCCGTACTTTAACTGGCGGTCAAAGGCAGCGTAGAACTTTTCATAGCTTGCCCGATCCTCAGATATCAGCCGCTGCAGCTCTGCTTTGATCTTCTTTTCCAGATTTTTGGCAATGAAGGTAAGCTGACGGTTGTGCTGCAAGAGCTCACGGCTAATGTTCAAGGAGAGATCCTGAGAGTCTACCACACCACGGACGAAGCGGAAATGCTCCGGCAGAAGCTGTTCGCAGTTTTCCATAATGAGTACACCGGAGGAATAGAGCTGTAAGCCGGGCTTAAAGTCCTTGGTGTAGAAATCGTAGGGGGCTTTGCCGGGGATATACAAAAGAGCCTTGTAGGTCACTGTACCCTCTACACTCAGGTGCAGGTGGGAAACCGGCTTTTCAAAATCGAAGAAATTTTCCCGATAGAAGCGGTCATATTCATCGTCGGTAACATCCTTCTTGTTTCTCTGCCACAGAGGAACCATGGAGTTCAGGGTCTCCACTTCCTTGTAGTCCTCATACTGCAAGGGCTTGTTTTCTGTCTTTTCTTCCTCGGTCTGGGGCAGGGGGCGGCGTTTGCTGACTTCCATGCGGATGGGGTAGCGGATATAGTCGGAATACTTTTTCACCAGCTCACGCAGCTGATATTCTTCTAAGAAGCGGCTGTATTCTTCATCCTCGGAGTCATCCTTCAGGCGCATGATCACATCAGTGCCGGGGATTTCTCTTGCGGCAGGCTCGATAGTGTAGCCATCAGCCCCGGAGGACTGCCACATAAAGGCTTCTTTGCTTCCGTACTTCCGGGAAATGACGGTCACGGTGTCTGCAGCCATGAAAGCAGAGTAGAAGCCAACGCCAAACTGACCGATGATGTCAATGTCCTCGGTGCCGTCCAGCTTGCCCTTGAAGTCCAGAGAGCCGGACTTGCAGATGGTGCCAAGATTTTCTTCCATTTCCTCCCGGCTCATGCCAATGCCGTTATCGGAAACAGTGAGAATGCGGTACTTAGGTTCTGCTTTGATCTGGATGGCAAAGTCATCCCGGCTCATGCCCACCTTTTCGTCGGTGAGGGAGAGGTAGGCCAGTTTGTCCATGGCATCAGAGGCGTTGGAAATGATCTCCCGGAGGAAAATCTCCTTGTGGGTGTATATGGAGTTAATCATTAAGTCCAACAGCCGCTGGGATTCTGCCTTGAATTGCATTTTTTCCATATTAGAACACATCCTTCTTGTGTATTTTATAAATGTTAGCACTCTATGCTTGTGAGTGCTAAATGTATTATAGCCACTTTTTTGAAAAATGCAAGAGGACAGAATAAAAAAATGGCAGACACCATGAAAAAGACCGTAAATTTTGGTTTATCTTAGCAGTTGTTGCCCTCTCTGCCCAGTGTGCGCCGCGCAGCGAATCTAAAATATCTGATTGCCAGTGGCAATCACACCATAGAAATGCTGGCGGCGAAGCCGACTGAGAGGGTCTTAGTAAAATAAACAGAAATTTACCTTTCAAATCCATCGCCTAAAAAATTCTATTTCATGGTTGCCTATTTCCCAACTTGTGTTATAATTAGTCTGTATAATTATGGAAAGGAATCGAAGCCATGATAACAGTCAATAATTTAAGTATGCAGTTTGGAGGTCAATGGCTGTTTCAGCATGTAGACCTGCAATTTGTTGCCGGTAACTGCTACGGCATCATCGGCGCAAACGGCGCAGGCAAGTCCACCTTTCTGCGTATCCTCTCCGGGGAGCTGGACTCTACCTCCGGCGCCATCGTCATTCAGCCCGGTGTGAGAATGTCCGTTTTGAAGCAGGATCAGTTTGCCTATGACCAGTATACCATCATGGATACAGTCATTATGGGCAACGACCGGCTGTACAAGGTGGGTAAGGAAAAAGATGCCCTTTACGAAAAGCCGGACTTCACCGATGAAGATGGCCTTCGTGCCTCTGAGTTGGAAGCGGAGTACGCCGAGCTGGGCGGTTGGGAAGCAGAATCCGATGCCAGCCAGATCCTGCAGGGCTTGGGTGTGCCCACAGAGCTGCACTATGACCTCATGGCAGACACGGACCCCCGGCTAAAGGTGAAGGTGCTTCTTGCCCAGGCGCTTTTCGGCAACCCCGATATTGTCATGCTGGACGAGCCTACAAACAACCTGGATATTGAGTCTATTAACTGGCTGGAAGACTTCCTTCTGGACTTCCCCGGCACCGTGATCGTGGTGTCCCATGACCGGCACTTCCTGAATACCGTCTGCACCCACATTGTTGACATTGACTACGGCAAGATCAAAATGTATGTGGGCAACTACGACTTCTGGTACGAGTCCTCTCAGCTTGTGCAGGCTCTTCTCAAGAACAAGAACAAGCGCAACCAGGAGAAGATCGAAGAACTCCAGGCATTTATTGCCCGATTTGCCGCCAATAAATCCAAGAGCAAGCAGGCAACCTCCCGCCGCAAGCTCCTGGACAAACTGACTGTGGAGGAGATTCCCTGCTCCACCCGCCGCTATCCCTTTGTTGGCTTCCAGCCGGAGCGTGACCTGGGCAAGGACATTCTTACCGTCAAGGATGTTTCCATGACTGTGGACGGAGTCAAGCTGCTGGATAAGGTGTATTTTACCCTGAGCAAGACCGACAAGGTAGCCATTGTGGGCGAAAACGAGCTGGCACAGACCACCCTGTTCAAAATCCTCATGGGTGAACTGGAACCGGACGAAGGCTCTATCAAGTGGGGCGTTTCCACCATGCGCAGCTACCTGCCCAAGGACAATTCCGATTATTTTGATGGCTGCACCATGGAACTGGTGGACTGGATCCGGCAGTATTCCGCCAAGAAGGATGATGTGTATCTCCGTGGCTTCCTGGGCAGAATGTTATTCTCCGGGGAGGATGTGTTCAAGCCTGTGAATGTGCTCTCCGGCGGTGAAAAGGTGCGGTGTATGCTGTCTAAGATGATGCTGTCCGGGGCAAATGTGGCCCTTTTGGATCAGCCCACCAACCATCTGGACATGGAGTCCATTCAGGCGGTGAACAAGGGCCTTATGGCCTTCCCCGGTGTGGTCATTTTGGCAAGCCATGACCATGAAATGCTGTCTTCTGTGTGTAACCGTGTCATTGCCTTCCAACCTGACGGAACCATCGTAGACCGTCTAGGCACTTATGACGATTATCTGGCCTGGCAGGCAGAGCAAAAGAGAAAGTGAGGAACATGAAATATGGAAAAGCAGCTCATTGAACTGGAAGAATGTCCCGATTGCCGTGGTACCGGCGCTCTTTACCATGAGGGCGGCTGGTGCGTGTATGTAGAGTGTATGAACTGTGGAGCGCAGACCGCCTATGTGGAGTATTCCAACGAGGAAGAAAAGGCCAATGCAGAGCGCATGGTGGCCTCTATCTGGAATCAGGGCAAGGTTGTCCACATGGCACCCGGCGAATAAAATAAAACAATCCCCTGTGCGGCTGAAATAACCGTACAGGGGAATTTCTATATCCGTACCAACAAAGGGGATTCGGCAGAAAGCAAAAAGCGGCAAAATTCCAATTTATCGGGCCGCCTTCCGATAGAAGCCTGTAGGGGCCGGATATATCCGGCCTGGCGGAAAAGTTTGAAAAACAGCACCATTTAAGGCGAATTCGTACAAATTTACAGTGCGGAACGGGCCGGATGTATCCGGCCCCTACGAAGGGTGCATCCTAAACTGCCCGACAAACCAAAATTTGTATCCCCCAACCGATCGGGGTTTACACCCGGCACTGTCCCAGCTCTTTGGTGCAGCGTACCAAATAATACAGGCAATACACCGCCACCAGAACTTCTGTGACCAGCATAGCGTACCAAATGCTGTCTGCTCCAAAGATCAGGGGCATAACCAGAATCGATGTGCCGCTGATGACAGCGCCTCTGGCAAGAGAAGCGATCATGGAGTAGGAGGACTTCATGAGGGACTGAAAATAGTATGTTGCGAAAATGTTAAAGGGCAGCAGCAGGAAGGATGTGCCGTATGCCCGCAGGATGCCCGGGGCAATACTTAATACCTCCGGGGTGGGCTTCATAAAGAAGTTAACAAAGAGATTGGGGGCTAACACCATGGAAGCTGTCCAGAACAGCCCCATAAGGGCGCTGGTGTACAGGCCGTATTTCAGGCATTCCTTGATGCGGCTGTACTGACCCGCTCCGTAGTTCTGGGAAATAATGGGCTGAGCCGCCTGTCCTGTGCCGTAGGCAATGCACTGAGCAAAGGGGGTCACCTGGGTCAGAACGCCATACACCGCCAGAGCATCCGAACCAAGATAGGCCATAATCTGCCGGTTAAAAAGAATGGCGGTAATGCCCATGGCTAAGTCGTTAATGGCGGTGGAGAATCCGTTGAGGGTGATGTTTTTCAGCTTGCGGAAAACGCTTGTGATCCGCACCAGCCGCAGCGTATTCTTCTTGCCCACAAAATGCAGCAGCATAATGGCAACTACAACATACTGCCCAATGGTGGTGGCAAGTCCTGCACCGAAAATGCCCATATCCATGGTAAATACGAAGATATAGTCCCCAATGGCATTGAGAATGCCGGAAATAATGACGGCGGTGGTGGCAAGGCCGGGGTTGCCGTCGTTGCGCAAATAGGCAGACAATATACTATTGAACACACAACAGGGCAGAGCAAAGAAGAAGGAACGAAAATACTCCTGTGTCAGCACCAGGATCTCATCGTCTGCGCCGAACAGCCGGAATAGAGGCTCGTTAAACAGCCCAATGCCCACCATGGCAAGGACAGACAGCACTGCTCCAAAAAGGAGGGTCAGGGTGAAATACTCCTGGGCGGTCTTCTCGTCACCGCTGCCCCGGTAATTGGCAAAGAGTACCGAACCGCCGATGCCTGCCAGCAGTCCCAGACAGAAAATAATGCTCCAAAGAGGGCTGAATACAGCCAGTGCTGCATTTCCGATGGGGCCATGGTACTTGCCAACCATCATGGCATCCACCATGCCGAAGATGGAAGCCACCATGGCACTTCCTGAGGCAGCCCCCAGGAAACGGAAGTACATGGGTCTGACCTTGCCCTTCAAAATATCCATGGTAAAAACCTCGCTTTAGCGGAAGCGGTCAAAAATGGGTTTCTCGATCCGCTTGTAAAGGATCATAGTCAGGAAGGAAACCACTGTGCCTTTAATCAGGTTCAGAGGCACTACCGCAAAGAGCACCAAAGAGGTGACGGAGGTAATTTTGGGGTTGATGTCAGTGCCCATGGCAATAATGGTCTCCAGAGGCATTCCGTAGAGCTGAGCGAATTTGGGGATCAGGTAAACGGCATTAAAGAGACTGCCGAAGGCTGTAAGGACGACTGTGCCGATACACAGACCAAGGATGGCCATTTTCTTGGTTTTGCGGAAGTGGTAGCAAATAGAGGCGGGGAGCACCAGAGCGCAGCCCACTACGAAGTTGGCAAAATCTCCCACATAGGCAGTGGAAGTGCCTTTGATCAGCAGCTTCAAAAAGATCTTGACCGCTTCGCAGGCAATGCCGGCTACAGGACCCAAGTAGAAGGAGGCTAGAAGCACCGGCAGCTCCGAGAAGTCCAGCTTATAAAAACCGGGAGCCAGGAAGGGCAGAGGGAAGTCCAGCATATGTAAGATAGCTGCAATGGCGCCGCACATGGCGACCAAGGCAATGCGCCGGGCGGGGGAGATCTTCCGTTTCTGGGGGAAGAAATGCTCGATCAATCGGGCAAGGATGGCCAGTGCGGCCACCACAGCAATACCCACCAGAACAAAGCCCAGATTGTCCTTTAAGCTGTTCCATAATTTCATTAAATGTTCCATTTCTGTTCACCTCTTGGTAAAATTTATGGGATATTTTAATATAAAAATGCCCGAAGAAGCTTCTTCGGGCATAAAAATACACACTTGGCATCCATCTTCTTCCATCCAGACTGTAACTGTCGGTGCCGGAATCTCACCAGCTCAGCGCCATTGCGCTCGCGGACTTATGCCAAAGGCACTTACCGCCGGTCGGGAATCTCACCCTGCCCTGAAGATATCGGTATTCACTTATCAGTAACAATATACTCCAATACCTGCGGATTGTCAATAGGGGATTTTTATGTTATAATGGGAACGGTCAGGCGGCGCTGTTTCGCATCTGCAGACCTTGCACCACACCTCCTGCGGAGGTGTCGGTCACATCGCCGCCGATGATCTGATCTTCGTATATCAGGAGCGTTGCATATACCGGATCTGTGGCATTGGGGAAGTTTTCTATCTGGTATACATACTGGGTTACAGTCTTTCCGGCATACTGGGAAAGATCGAAGCCCTGACTGACCTGCAAGGTGTTGTACCGCTGGAAGACCTCGCTAAGCTCCGTGGGGATGAATACCTGGCGTGTCTCCACAGGGGATACCACTACATCCCAGCCGTACTGGGTCAGGTACGATACCCTTTGGTCATTGGTGCGCAGGCTTACAGGATGCCCGGTCTGATCTTTTCCACCGGGGCTGCGTACCAGCAGCACCACCGCCACGATCAGGGCCACCACCACAGCCAGCACCACCCCGATCCGTTTTTTATCCAGCTTTGCAGTCATAACGACCATAAATAATCCCTCCATGCAAGAATAATATGCTCTATATCCTATGGGACAAGAAATGAATTTAGAACAGAAGGTGGAAGAATGCTTCAACGATTAGATAAGGTTCTGGCAAACTCCGGCCTGGTTACCAGAAGCGGAGCCAAGGATGCCCTAAAAATGGGCAGGGTCCGGGTAAACGGCTTGCCGGTGAAGGACGGGGCAGGGAAGGTAGACCCGGAGAAGGACGAGATCACCCTGGATGGACAGCGGATCACAGGGGGCTTCACGGTGTTGCTTCTCAATAAGCCTGAGGGCTTTGTCACCTCCACCAGCGATCCCCGTGACAAAACGGTTATGGAATTGATCCCACAGCAGTACCGAAGCAAGGTTTCCCCTGTGGGCAGATTGGATAAAATGACCAGAGGACTGCTTCTGTTTACAGACGACGGCGACCTCGCCCACAAGCTGATCTCTCCCAAAAGCCGCATTCCTAAGGTCTATTATGCAAAGCATGAGGGGCAGGCCGGGGAGGAAGATGTGAAAGCCTTTGAAGCCGGCCTGACCTTAGGGGACGGCACAGTCTGCCTTCCTGCAAGTCTTCGGCCTCTGGGGGCAGGGGAGAGTGAGATCACAGTCTGCGAGGGCAAGTACCACCAGGTGCGCCGCATGATGGCAAGCCGGGGTATGACCGTTACCTATTTGGAAAGAAAACAGGAAGGCTTCCTCACTTTGGAGGGGGTCGAACTGGGTGCATTTCGTATTCTCTCGGCGGAGGAGATCCAAAAGCTTAAGAAGATTTAAGCAATTTCAACAAATTATTTCCTTAAATATGGGCAATGCGAACAATCAACTTTTGTACGAATAGACAGAAAAATGCAGCGATTTGACGGCCACGTTTTTCGGGAACAGCAAAGAAATATGTGAAAATCCATAAAAAAGTAGGTTGATTTTGCAATATTATGTCAAAAGGTACTTGCAATATGCGCAAAAATCGTGTATGATACTTATGCAGTTTTGTCAAAACCGCATTTGTGCATTTTACAAGGAGGGCGCAAGAATGTCCAACCGTATTTTTCAGAGTGTGATCATCCAACTGAAGGATGCCACCGACCGTGTCATCGGCGTGATCGATTCTGAGGGAAATGTCGTTTCCAGCAGCGATCCTATGCTTTTAGGCGAAAGATGGGTCGACGCCGCCATGAAGGTAGGTACCGGCTTCGACTCTATCCTACATTATGAGGGCAGAACCTATAAGGCTATGGTAGGCAACAGCAACTACTTCGAGTATGCTGTGTTTGTGGGCGGTGAAGACGAGACCGCCAAGAGCCTGTGCGCTATGTCCTATGTTGCCCTGAACGGCGCTAAGACCTTCTATGAGGAAAAGCACGACAGAGGCACCTTTGTGAAAAACATCATTATGGATAACATCCTTCCCGGTGATATTTACATCCGGGCCAAGGAGCTGCATTTCTCCACCGATGCTCCCCGGGCAGTGTTTCTGGTGCGGCAGGTGGGTCACGGCGATGTGGCTGCTGTGGATGTTTTGCAGAGTATGTTCCCCGACCGGCTGCAGGATTTCGTCCTCAGTGTTAATGAGACGGATATTGCCGTAGTCAAGCAGATCACCCCCGATGTCACCGGGGAAGACCTGATGAAGATCGCCAAGGCTATGGAGGATATCCTAAAGACCGAGTTGTTTATTAAGACCTCCATTGGCATCGGCACCGTTGCCGAGCATTTAAGAGAGTTGGCTGATTCTTACAAGGATGCGCAGACCGCCATTGATGTGGGCAAGGTCTTCGACACGGAAAAGAGCATCATCAACTATGAGAATCTGGGCATTGGCCGCCTGATCTATCAGCTTCCTACTACCTTGTGTGAGATATTCCTGTCTGAGGTCTTTAAGAAGAACCCCTTGGACTCTCTGGATCAGGAAACCCTCTTTACTATCAACAAGTTCTTCGAGAACAGCCTGAATGTTTCCGAAACTTCCCGGAAGCTGTTTGTACATCGCAACACTTTGGTCTACCGTCTGGAAAAGATCAAGAAGCTTACCGGACTGGATCTGCGGCAGTTTGACCATGCCATTATCTTTAAGGTGGCGCTCATGGTTCGCAAGTATCTGGATTCCCGGGAAACACATAATGCCTGAGCCCTTTTGCAGGGAAGAGATTTTGGAGCAAGCTTATGATTGAATTTACCAATGTTGTAAAACATTACAATATGAACACTGTGGCCTTGCACGGTGTGTCTATGCGCATTGAAGATGGGGAGTTTGCCTTTCTGGTAGGCCCTTCCGGCTCCGGCAAATCCACCATTATCAAGCTGATCACCGGCGAGACCAAGCCCACTGAGGGCTCTGTGACAGTCAACAAATTCCAGCTGGAGCGGATCAAGCCCCGGCAGATCCCCTACCTGCGCCGTTCCATCGGTGTTGTGTTCCAGGATTTCCGTCTGATCCCCAACAAGACAGTCTTTGAAAATGTAGCCTTTGCTATGCGCGTCATTGGGGCAAAGAACCGGGCTATCCGGAAAAGAGTCCCTTATGTTTTGGAGCTGGTGGGTCTGACCGGCAAGGAAAACCGCCTGCCCACGGAGCTTTCCGGCGGTGAGCAGCAGCGTGTTGCCATTGCCCGGGCGCTTATTAACAACCCCTCCATGATCATTGCGGACGAGCCTACGGGCAACTTAGACCCCGCCCGCTCTCTGGAGATCATGTCCCTTCTGGAAGAGATCAACAACCTGGGCACTACTGTTCTGGTTGTCACCCACGCTCACGAGCTGGTAGAGCGGTTTGACAAGCGGGTCATCGTCATTGACGAGGGCAGAGTGGTCAGCGACGGCAAGCCGACAGCCGGCAGAATGGATGGGTACAAGCAATGAAAAGCACAAATGTAGGATATTTGATCAGAGAGGGCTTTAAGGGCATTTTCCAGCATGGCCTCATGTCCTTTGCTTCCGTTTTCGTGACACTGGCCTGCCTGTTGGTCATAGGAAGCTGCGCAGCCCTTTTGTATAACGTAAACGCAATCGTGGAAAAGGAGGTCCAGAATACCAAGGTGGTTGCCTATATTGATGAGAGCTACACCGATGCGGAAGCAAAAAGTGTGGGTTCTAAGATCAATATTATCGAAAATGTGCGGGAAGCCGTGTTCATTACCAAAGAGCAGGCTCTTGCGGATTTCGTGGCAGGCAAAGAGGACGTGTATCAGGGCGTTACTGCTGAGACCTTCGAGGATCGCTTCGTGGTCACCCTGGTGAATAACAACAATATGCGCCAGACTGTGCGGATCCTGGAGTCCCTTGCGGGTGTCACCGAGGTCAGCGCAGACTATGACTTGGCAGAGAATTTTAACACCTTGCAGCATATTCTCCGCATTATTTCCATTGCTGTAATCATTATGCTGCTGGTGGTTTCCCTGATGATCATTGCCAATACTGTTAAGATCGCCATGTACGACCGCCGGGACGAGATCGCCATTATGAAGATGGTGGGCGCCACCAACGGCTTTATCCGCTTCCCCTTTGTGGTGGAAGGCCTTGTGCTGGGTATGGTTGGTGCGGCGCTGGCATTCTTCGCACTGTGGGGTCTGTACGGTATGATGGAAGGCTGGATCGGAGAAATGACCTCCTTCAACCTGATTTCCGTGGTTCCCTTCCGCACGCTCCTGTGGCCCATGGTGGGCACTTTTGCCGCAGCCGGCCTCTTTGTCGGTCTCTTCGGCAGCTTTACCTCTATCCGTAAGTTCCTGGATGTATAATGGCACCACCAAAAACTCTTTCAAAAATTAGTTTTTAGAGGCTGCCCAGGTTTTTCGCACACCGTTCAGAAAGGAGATTCCTATGAATCGCAGAAGACTCGTATCCATCGTTGCTCTGGTTTTGGCCGCTGTTATGGTGCTGGGCTTGTTCCTGTCCATTATCCCTACCTTTGCCGATGCCGCCAGCTCCGCTACCATTAAGAAGCAGCTGGAGGCACTGAAAGAGGAAGCCAAGCAGATCAAGGCAGAGCAGAAAGAACTGAAAAAGCAGCAGAATGAAAATACCAGTGCCACCAAAGACATTGTGCAGCAGAAATTGGAGATCGAGGCAGAGATTGAGCTGATCCACGAGGAGATCGACAATATCAATGCACAGATCCAGACCTATAATGTTCTGATCGCAGAAAAGCAGGGGGAACTGGATGAAGCAATTTTGCAGCAGCGGGAGCTGAGCGACCGCTACAGTGCCCGGATCCGTGCCATGGAGAAAAGCAGCAGTATGTCCTATTGGTCTGTGCTGTTCCAGTCCCGCAGCTTTGCAGAGTTTCTGAGCAACCTGCGCATGATGGAAGACATCGCCAAGGCAGATGAGGCCATGATGGCAGAGCTGGATGCAGCCGCCCGGGCCATTGAGGAAGCCCAGGAGCTGCTGAACATGGAAAAGGCCGGTCTTAACGAGCAGCGTACCACACTGAAGGAAGCCCAGGCTACTCTGGACGAGAAGAACGCCCAGGCCGACCTTCTTCTGGACGAGCTCAACGACAAGGCTTATGAATTGGGACTGCTGAAGGATAAATATGATGCCGAAGAGGCAGAATTGAGCAAGGATATTGCCCAGAAGGAAAAAGAATACAACGATGCCAAGAAGAAAGAGGAAGCACAGAATCCCGGCAACGGTGGCGGTGGCAACGGCGGCTCTGCCGGAAGCACCGGCGGCTGGGCATACCCCTTGCCCTATCGGGTCAAGATCACCTCTGCCTATGGCTATCGCTATCACCCCACCACCGGCAGGTATTCCTTCCATACCGGCGTAGACCTGGCTGCCCCCAAGGGCACTCCCATCTATGCCATGCGTGACGGCACCGTCACCACCGCCAGCAAGACAAGTGTTTGGGGCAACTATGTCGTTATTAACCATGGGGACGGATATTCCTCCCTCTACGCCCATATGACCAAGTATACCGTATCTTACGGTCAGACAGTCAAGAAGGGTCAGGTTATCGGCTATGTGGGCTCTACCGGCTGGTCTACCGGTGCCCACCTGCACCTGACGATTTACTACAACGGCGCAACGGTCAACCCCGCTAAATTCCTTGGTTAATTCCACTGCCCACAGCTCCTTTTGGGGCTGTGGGAGTAACACTTTATATCTATGGAGGAATGTCCTGTGAGCAAAGCAATGCGAGTTCTTTCCTATGTAGGGACACTGCTTCTGGGCGTGGCTCTGACCATTGCCATTCTCCCGAAAGCCTTTTACAGAGAGGACCTTGGGGGAAGCCGGGGAGGCTCTTCCAAGCTGGATCAGTTGGGAGATTTACTGGAAGAATACTATATTGAGGGCGTAGACCGCAAAGCCATCGACGATGCGGCTGCTGCAGCCATGATCGAAGCCTCCGGCGATCGCTGGAGCTTCTATATCCCTGCGGAGCAGTACGCCTCCTTCCTGGAGCAGAATGCCAATGCCTATGTGGGCATCGGTGTGACCATCCAGTTGAATGAGGAAGAAAAAGCCCTGGAGGTCATTGCGGTGACTCCCGGCGGCCCTGCGGAAGAAGCAGGTATTCAGGTGCGGGACTTCATTGTGGAGGCCAATGGACAGAACTGTTTTGACATCGGCCTGACGGAAACTACCAGCATTGTCAAGGGTAAGGAGAACACCGAAGTTACCTTGCTGATCCGCCGGAACGGGCAGGAGCAGACCTTGAATGTGATGCGCCGGAAGGTGGATGTGCCTGTAGCTACCTGGAAAATGCTGGAATCCGGCTACGGCCTCATCACCATTGAAAACTTCGATTCCAAATGCGCCAAGGAGTCCATTGAGGCCATCGAAGCCCTTATGGAGCTGGATGCCAAGGGCATTATCTTTGATGTTCGCTTCAACGGCGGCGGCTATCAGCACGAACTGGTTAAGCTTCTGGACTATATCCTTCCCGAAGGACCGCTGTTCCGCAGCGAGTCCTACGACGGAAAAGTCACTGTGGACGAATCCGACGCAGGCTGCATTGAGATTCCCATGGCAGTTCTGGTCAACGGTGAGTCTTATTCTGCGGCGGAATTCTTTGCAGCAGCCCTGCAGGAGTATGACTATGCTCTGGTCATCGGTGAACCAACCAGCGGCAAGGGTCACTATCAGGTGAACTTCCCCTTGAGCGACGGCTCTGCTGCTTCTATCTCCATCGGCAGATATACCACCCCCAACGGTGTCAATCTGGAAGGCGTGGGTCTGACACTGGATCAGGAATTGATCCTGTCTGAGGAGCAGTTTGCGGATCTTTACTACGGTCAGCTTGACCCGGAGGCAGATCCCCAGGTGCAGGCAGCGGTTTCTGCTCTGGAATCTCAGGTTAACCCTTGACTATAAAGGGGAAATACCCTATAATCATAGAGTTTGGAAATAATTTCAATTCTATTTGAATCTATATGAAGAAAGGTTTGGTTCATTATGGCAAAGGAATATAAGCTGACAACAGCCAGAATCCAGGAGCTGGAGGAAGAGCTGCGCTATCTGAAAACAGAGAAAATGCAGCAGGTCGTAGACGACATCCGGGAAGCCCGCTCCCATGGCGACTTGTCCGAGAACAGTGAATATGATGAGGCCAGAAATGAGCAGGCGAAGCTCTTTGGCCGCATTGCAGAGATCGAAGAAATGTTGGCTCATGCGGTCATTATCGAGGAAGAGACCGAAGTCAGCGGCCGCATCGGCCTGGGCTGCACTGTAGTGGTCAAGGATCTGTCCACCGACGAGGTGCAGGAGTTCCGCATCACCGGTGCGCAGGAAGCCAACCCCATGCAGGGCAGAATGTCTGATGACTCTCCCTTTGGACGAGCCCTGGTTGGCAAGGTGGCAGGGGAGACCGTTACTGTAGATGCTCCCATGGGTCGTTTTCAGGTGAACATTATCAGCGTCACCCGCTGATAGACAGAAATAGAGAGGTATTTATGGCAAAGTTTGTACCCCAGGCGGAAATGTCCCTCAGTGACCAGATGCAGATCCGCCGTGATAAGCTGGCGCAGCTCCGTGCCGACGGCTTCGACCCCTTTGTAGAAACCAAGTTTGACGCAGACACCTTCAGCATCCAGATCCACAAAAACTTTGAAGCAATGGAAGGCAAGTCTGTTGCGCTGGCTGGCCGTCTCATGAGCAAGCGTGGCATGGGTAAGGTCATGTTCTGCGACATTCAGGATATTAAGGGCAAAATCCAGCTCTATGTCCGCTTTGACGAAATGGACACCCCCGAATCCTATGAGCGGTTCAAGAAGTATGACATTGGAGACATCGTTGGTGTAAAGGGCGATGTATTCCGCACCCAGAAGGGTGAGGTCTCCGTCCGTGTCCATGAGGCCAAGCTTTTGAGCAAGGCGCTCATTCCTCTGCCTGAGAAGTTCCACGGCCTGACCGACCGGGAGACCCGCTACCGTCAGCGCTACGTTGACCTGATCGTCAACCCCGAGGTCAAGGACACCTTCGTTAAGCGCAGCCTGATCCTGCGCAGCCTCCGTCACTTCCTGGACGAAAGAGGCTTCCTGGAAGTGGATACCCCCATCCTCACTCCTTTTGAGATCGGCGCTTCCGCCCGTCCCTTCCTGACCC
Source organism: Faecousia sp. (assembly GCA_045632785.1). GTDB lineage: Bacteria > Bacillota > Clostridia > Oscillospirales > Oscillospiraceae > Faecousia. The sequence goes on along the minus strand of JAZQXK010000099.1, from coordinate 706 downwards.
ACTTGAATGCTCTGGATATGGACATGGTTCTCCGTATTGAGACCGAGCTGTATCTGAAGCGGCTGGTAGTTGGCGGCATGGATCGTGTTTATGAGGTAGGCCGCATCTTCCGCAATGAGGGCATGGACCCCAAGCACAACCCCGAATTTACCACCATCGAGCTGTACCAGGCTTACACCGATTACTTCGGCATGATGGATCTGGTCGAGAACATGATGAAGACCGTAGCCATGGAAGTCTGCGGCTCCTTGCAGATCCCTTATCAGGGACATACCATCGACCTGGGCCATTGGGAGCGCATGACCATGGTAGAGGCCGTCAAGAAGTATTCCGGCATTGACTTTGCCCAGGTTGCTTCCGATGAGGAGGCTATCGCCCTTGCCAAGGAGCATCATGTGGAGCTGCCCGAAGTGCCCACCAAGGGCGCCATCCTGGCTGAGTTCTTTGATGCCTTCGTAGAGGATAAGCTGATCCAGCCCACCTTCATTTATGATTATCCTGTGGAGATCAGCCCCCTGGCAAAGAGAAAGCCCAGCGATCCTGCTTTCACCGAGCGCTTCGAGTATTTTATCAATGCTACGGAGTTCGGCAATGCCTTCTCCGAGCTGAACGACCCCATTGACCAGAAGGGTCGCTTTGAGCGTCAGGTTGCAGAGCGCAAGGCTCTTGACCCCGAGTGCAAGGCACAGGTGGACTATGACTATGT
>JAZQXK010000098.1:0-7462 GCA_045632785.1 Faecousia sp. | reverse complement strand
CATGGCTACGATCCGACTTCTCCAGCTTCCTCCGGAAGGGACTGCACAGCAGGGTGTCCGTCCAGGCCTGCTTCAGAGGCTGCACCTTGGGCAGCTCCCGGTTGTAGAACTTCATCTCACCGTCGTAGAATTCATCCCGGGTGTCGATGTCCCGGCGGATCTGGGCAATGGTGCGCATGGTGCGGATGCTCTGCCCCTCCAGCTCGTTCACAGCCAGATACGCCTGCTCCGCCTCCTCAAAGCTCGCCGCACTGCGCAGCTGCTGGGTCAGCGCAGTCAGCTCGTCCTTCAGCGCCTGAAGATCGACGCGCTCGTATTTGATCTCAGAAAAAGTCATGGTAGTCTCCTCCATCGCAGAATAATCTGCCACCAGTATACCACAATTCCGAAAAATTGGAAGCACCCCACCCAACCAAAACCGCCCCAAATAAAATTCTTTTCCCTTTTTGAAAAAAGTCCTTGACAAAAGAGATGGCCTGTGTTACTATATCTGAGCACTGAGGTGCGCAACCAAATATCGCGGAGTAGAGCAGTTGGAAGCTCGTCGGGCTCATAACCCGGAGGTCGTAGGTTCGAGTCCTGCCTCCGCAACCATAAAAACCACCGTATTTCAAGCAAATGCGGTGGTTTTTCTTACTTTTTGTGACGGTTTTCAAGCCGTCTTTTTTTATTTTGGGTCAATTTTGGGTCATCTGTGAAAATTTGGGTCACATCTCCTGCCCTCCTGCGTGTGGTTGCGTGTACGGTTCCTGGATGCCCTCCCGGTGGCGGGACTTGAAGCACAGGCGAAGCACACAAAACCTGGAGCAGGACAGCAGATCCCGCCACAAGTAAAGAGCAAGCCGGGGGCTTCCAGATCGGAGGCTCCCGGCGTTTGTTATGCTGATTTACTTCTTGTCCCGGCTCATGGTTTCGTCAATCGCCCGATTGATAAAGGCGTTCACGGACTCGCCACGGGCTTCGGCGTGGGTTTTGATCTCGTCCTTTTTGCCTTTCGGCATATTCACATTTACTCTGTCGTAGTTGTCCCGGACATACTTGTTCACGGCCTTCTGCTGGGCCTTGGATACTGCCATTTCTGTTCCCTCCATCTGTAAATAATTGGGGCGGTTTCTGTAATGGTTCGCCTCCTCCACCGTACCCACATTATACCACATAAATATATTGATGTAAATATAGAAGATAGCCAAATATATTGGTGTAAATATGTGCAATATCCCATCTTGATATATTGGTGCAAATAGATTAATATATAGACACAAAGAACAGCACAGCCCAATTTCAACACCGCCTGTTGTAAGTGCTAGACCAAACACAAAAGAGCGGCGACAGCTTGGAGAGACAGCAAACCAAACCAATCACAGGAGGACAACGATATGAAAAAGTACAATCTCAGTTCCATCATGAGCGCAGCCTGGAAGATCTTCCGCAAGGGCGTGGAGAGCTTCGCAAAGGCTCTGCGCATGGCCTGGGCAAATGCCAAGGCACGGAACGCCGCCAAGGATGCCGCCGGGATCTCCGAAGAGGTTCACAGCTGGAGCGGCTGGAAGCACCTGGGCTACGAAGTGGCCCACGGCTCCAAGGCTCTGTTCAAGGCCACCACCAACGATCCCACCACCAAGTCCGGGTTCCGGGTCGTTGCCTACTTCGGCGCATCCCAGGTTCAGCCCATCGAGGCATAAGAAAAGCCCCTTGCATCAACGCCGACCAAGCCAGACGCAAAGAGCTTACGCCCACCCACCCAGGAGGAGGGGGACACGGTTATTATACGGCCCTGTTCCCCCTCCTGTCAAGACTTAGGAGGTAAACACCATGACTGACAACGAAAAGATGATCAAAAGCATCAACCACTATCTTCCTAAACTGAATGAAAAACAGCTTCGCCTGGTTCTGATTATGCTTTACTCATTCACGAAGAACAGCACCCAGAAGCAGGAGGCCACCAATTGAACACAGACCACAGGAGGGACGAACGCCCCTCCTCTGTTGTTTTTTTGTGGCGGACTTTCTCGCCGCTTCCTCGCCGCTTCGATACTGCCCGCCACGGTCAGCCAGGACAGGCCAGAGCGGGACACAGCACCGGGGACAATCTGGGAGCCGTCCCGGAAATGCGCCCGTCCTGGGGTTCTCTCGACTTCCTCACGAGTTCCTCACGGCTTCGGGTGGCGGGAGTCCTGCGGTTCGCCTGCGGTTCGATGTGGGTTTGTGCGGCTTTCCTGCGGCTTTGGGACGGGGTTTCCCTTGGGTTCCTCTTGGGCTTCCTCGCCTGTTCCCACTCCTTGTGGCGGGCGTTCCGGCTCTGCCAGATCCCGCCACAGGTGGGTGTTTCTCTCTGTTCGCTCTCTGTTCGATTGCTGAATGACCTTTGTTCAACCGTTGTTCGTGCCGGGAGTTCTCCCGCTTCGCTCCCGGTTCAATGAGCATTTCTCGAGCTTCGTTCTGGCTTCAACCTTGCTTCGTCCTCGCTTTGTGGCCTCATTCATCTTGCTTCGCTCTGGCTTCGATTTCCTTTTCCAGCTCCTCAGCGAGGTCGAATCCTTCCTGATAGAAGTCAGCCATTGCGGAAGCAAAGGATTCTGCAACCGCTGCAAGATGGGGTGTTCCGATTGCCGGGTTGCCCGTCAAGTGACAGGCGCAGCGGTGATTGATCTGCTCATGGCTCAGAGGCTTCAGGCCAGACCGGCGATCCCAATAGCCATCTCCCCGGAACAATGCCGCCTGCTGGAAGAAGTGCCGCAAAAAAGCCTTTCCGGCACTCGGCATTGCGTGGCCTGCCTGCCGCTCATACACAGCGGTATAGTCGTTCAAGTCAAATTTCACAAATTCCAAGTTTTTTCACTCCTTGTAGGTGTTGTTTAATATGTCTGTGGAACCGTTGAAATTGTTGATACCCATTGAAGCATTGACAGGTATTCAACGGATACCAACAAAATCAACGGTTTTTTCCACATATTAGAGCGGTAGCATATCTTCGTCCTCTAGTGCTTCCACTTCCGACACCCATTGGGGCAACATATAAAAACGGTGTTTTTTTGCTGCGCTTCCATTGCTAGTCGTTTCATGGACAATATTATCATACTGTTTTAGGAGAGGACTCAGAGTGTTTATTGCAAGGCCGAGTTTTTGCGGCGTTATTGCAATGGGGTATTTACAAATTCGCTGACCCTCATTCATCAGTTTCGTTGAGTATCCAGACCATTGACCATCGTTGCTTTCCTTCAAAAGTTGCCGAACTGTCAACACAATCGGATTTTGTTCATATTCCGTGCGCTGCTGCTGTTCGTGAATCTGGCTAGCCGCTCCAACAGTCTGCCATTTCCACGAATTTTCTTTATCAAAGCGAATGACAAGCTCCTCCTGGGCTACATCACGTCCAGTAATATGCAGAGTTGCGTTCTGTGCAAGTCTATCCTTGACAATGACCCACGCCGTATCAGCTGCGCCCATGATGCCATTTGTGCCGGAAATCATGTTGAACGGATCGCCGTCATCTTTCATTTTCCGGGTATGGTGGACAAACAAAACAGACACTCCGTGCTTTTCTGCAAAAGTCTTGACTGCACCCATGTGACGATAATCCATTTCATAGGAGCTTTCACGGGGCAGGGCTTTGCCCCTTATTTTTTGAAGTGTGTCGATGATAATTAACTTGATTTCCGGGTTGCTGCCTAAGGTGTATTCCAGTTGTTCCAAAAGGCCGTTGTCCAGATCCGGGGCTTCTGTCAGAAAATAGAAGCCGCTCGGAGCTGTTGCGCCCTGCAGAACCTTGTTCATACGGCTTTGCAATCTGCCGTTGCTGTCCTCCAATGCCAAATACAGCACGCCGCAGCAATGTGTGTTCCGGCCTAAAAACTTCGTTCCGGCGGCAATACTAAGCCCCATGTCTAGCACCATCCAGCTCTTACCGATCTTGGAAGCAGCAACAATAAGGTTTGTTCCTTCCGGCATCAGTTCATCCACTAGAAAGCGGACGGGAGGAATGTTTGCTTTCTGAAGGTCACAAGCCGATATCAAGGAAAACCCTTTCTTACGGCTGGGAGAACCAGAGGGAATACTTTCCAAACCCTTTTGCAGATACTCTAGAAGTTCGTCCGATGTAGAGAAATGATCCAGCTCTATTGCAGAAGCAAGGTTTCTGATTTTTCTCTTTCTGGAATCATCGGCAACACGGTCTGCGTATTCCTCACAGTTTGCGGCGGTGGGGGTGATATCTATGAGCTGTGCGATGGTATCATTGGGAATATATGCACCGCTATTCCTTGCCCTGTCTCTGATTGTGATAGGGTCTATTGTTCCACCTTCGGCATGAATAGCCTCAGCGGCTTCAAAAATGGCACGATATGTGTCGCTCTCGAAATCTTCAGCGGAAACCCGTTTGGCGATGGCTGCAATAACACCTTCGTCAATGAGAATCGCACCGGCCAGGTATTGTTCGTTACTGAGCAGAGATACCACCTGCCCATCAAACATCAATGCGCCGGATACCGCCAGCCGCAGCAGATGCAACGCCATTGTCTGCGCCGTCCGCACAGGTCAGAAACCGGACAACATTGGGTAAATAAATAATTTGCTTCTTCCCGATCCTGCGGACGGGGATCTTTCCTTGACGAATCAGGAGCCGGAGGCCGTACTCGGTCAGCGGCAAGCCAGATTCTTTGCACCACTGAACAATTTCAGTAGGTACGCCGCACTGTCTGCGGCTGATGTTTGCATTGGGCATTAGATACCTCCTTCGACAACCTTCTTGATAGCAGCAAGGAGTTTCTCCTTTTCGGGGGCAGACAGTTCTTTCCTCATTTTTCTGCTGAACGAAGTTTCGGAAATTCCAAGAGCTGCGGCAACCTCATAGTTGAAAACTCTGGCTTTCTTGATGGCTGCTCTAATATCTGCGTTGTTCATAAACACCTCCAAGAAATAAAAATTCACTATTGCAATAGCAATTTTGTTATGCTACAATTCTAACATAGCAAACAATTATTGTCAACGCCATTTGTTATGTCGTTTGCTAGACTTAGCTGTTTTGTTATCTTCGGAGGTCAGAAGAATGGATTTTAGTAAAAATATTGGATTGAGAATAAATAGCGCACTAGCCCAAAAAGGCATACTGCAAAAAGATCTTGCAAGTCTGCTCGGTGTTACCGACAATACTATTTCTTATTATTGTAGTGGAAAGCGAAAGCCCAACCTCGAACAGATTGTTCAAATCGCAAATATTCTCGGTGTCTCCACGGACTATCTTCTTGGACGATGCGATATTAAGACAACTGATACAACCACACAAGACATTTGTAGAATCACAGGCCTGTCTGAAGAAAATGTTGCCGATCTCATTACCTGGAACTCTATCACATCTCCTAACGATTCCGAAAAATGGGAAATCCCCACACCTTCGCAAATGCGCTTACTGGCTAGCTGTATATATGATCGTTCTTTATTTCACAGAAAAGACAATATGTTATCCCTTGTCAACGATTTGGTTTCCCTTGCTGTTGCCCGTTCGGAAGAACTTTGCTACGAAGTAATGGGTATTGCATTGGACAAAGCCAGTAAGATAAGGACGGGTGATTTTCTGGAGTCTTACGGTGACATAATCCCCGATGATATGGTCACAAAATTGCTTCAGGGCGGTTATGCAATCATTCGGAGAGATGACCGGGTTGAGCTTCGATGGAAAAGAGTCCTTGGGATAATCAGGCATGAGTTATCCATGCGAATCGATGAAGAGGCCGAACAGTACTCCCGAAGTGATGAATAATAGCTAAGAAATAGGAGTGAACTATGGCAACTGTTGAAAAGATCCAGGGCAAAAAAGGCGTATCGTACCGGGTAACGGTCTACGCCGGTTTTGATTCCACAGGAAAGCGCATCCGACACCGTGATACCTACTATCCTCCAGCCGGAAAGTCTGAGCGGCAGATTCAGAAGGAATTGCAGCGGTTCGTTGCTGATTTTGAGCGCAGCATTGAACAGGGTTTTCAGCTCGACAACCGCCAGACCTTCGCCCAATACGCCGACTATGTTCTGGATCTGAAAGAGCGAACCGGCGTAAAGCCCCGAACTCTGGACAGATACCGGGAACTGCTGGACAGAATCAACGCCGCAATCGGTCATTTGAAATTGACGGATCTCAGACCGCAGCACTTGAACGCCCTGTACAAGAATCTTGCTGAAACTGGAATCAGAGCCGGAGAGGGCAAGGCCGTTGCGAAAATCGATCTTGCCGCATGGCTGAAAGAACACAGCGAAACAAGAGGCTCCCTTGCAGAAAAGGCCGGTCTTTCTGCCTCCACCGTGGGCATCGCCGTCCGTGGTGACAAGCTCTCAGAAGCCGCCGCAGGAGCGATTGCACAGGCTATGGGCAGGAAGATGTCCGACATCTTCAAGGTGGAGAAGAACATGGAGCCTCTTGCAGAAAAGACCATCCTGGAACACCACCGCTTGATTTCCACGATATTAGCCCAGGCCGAAAAGGAAATGCTTGTCCCCTACAATGCCGCAGCAAAGGCCACGCCGCCGAAGGTGGAGCGCAAGACTCCGAACTACTTCCAGCCGGAGCAGATCGCCGCCATTCTGTCCGCTCTGGAGGAGGAGCCGCTGAAATGGCGCACCATCACCACCCTGCTGATCGTCACCGGCTGTCGCCGTGGCGAAATCATGGGACTGAAATGGGAAAAGGTGGACTTTGACAGCAATCGAATCAAGATCGACTGCGCCCTCATATCCTCCAAAAGTCAAGGCGTTTATGAAGGCCCCACCAAAACCAGCGACATCCGCTTTCTGAATATCCCGGCTGAGACGATGGACTTGCTTCGGCAGCACCGCATGGAGCAGTTGCGGCTCCAGATCGCAAACGGCGACAGATGGATTCCCACAGGCTACTGCTTCACCCAGGACAACGGCGACAGGATGAACCCGGACAGTTTGACCGGCTGGCTCAAAGAGTTCTCAGAGCGGCACGGACTGCCCCACATAAACCCTCATGCTTTCCGGCATACCGTGGCTTCTGTCCTGCTGGCAAACGGAACCGATGTTGTCACCGTCTCCAAGCAGCTAGGCCATGCAAGTGTGAACACCACAGAGGGCTTTTACAGCCATATCATCGAAGAAAATAAAGCAAAGGCCGCTGACTGCATCGCAGATGTTTTGCTCCGCAGGAAGTCAAAGGAAGCCTGAGAAACAGAAAGAACCGGGCAACAACCACACTCTCGAAATTTTGGGTCACTTTTGGGTCACAGGTCACGAAATGACCCAAAACATCACACCAAAATACAGCAGGTTTTGCACCCGATTACACAATGTTTTCACAACTTTCAACAGGTTATAATATATCACGAAACAAAAACATCCCATCTCATAACCCGGAGGTCGTAGGTTCGAGTCCTGCCTCCGCAACCATAAAAACCACCGTATTTCAAGCAAATGCGGTGGTTTTTCTTACTTTTTGTGACGGTTTTCAAGCCGT